>CAMLER010000341.1 GCA_946478915.1 uncultured Chryseolinea sp. | reverse complement strand
AACTTGTAGCGGGAGACATCGGAGCAACGCTCAAGTTGAAAGATACTTACACCAATCAAACACTTCATGCAAAGGGGTATGACATAACCATTAGCGAAATTGAATATCCTCAACCACGAATTCGGACAGCAGTCACTGCGTTGAGCAAGAATGACGACGAGAAAATTGGTGAAGTCCTGCAAAAGATCCACCAGGAGGATCCCACCTTGCAGGTTGAATATTCAAAAGAAATTAAGCAGCTCATCATATCCGGACAAGGAGAACTCCATCTCGCGGTGTGCAAATGGTTTCTTGAAAACCATTATAAATTACACGTTTCGTTCGATACCCCGCGGATTTCTTACCGTGAGACTATACGCAAGTCGGCGAGTGCTTCGTACCGGCATAAGAAACAATCGGGCGGCGCGGGTCAGTTTGCCGAAGTTCACCTGAAAATTGAACCCTATTACGAAGGTATGCCGGAGCCGACGGAGTTTTCCGTTCGGGGAAAAGAAGTGATTGACCTGGAGTGGGGTGGAAAATTGGTGTTCTACAATTGCATCGTCGGCGGTGTTATCGACACAAGATTTATTCCTTCAATTCTAAAAGGCGTAATGGAAAAAATGGAAGAGGGACCAATTACAGGTTCATATGTAAGAGATGTTCGCGTTATGGTTTATGATGGAAAGATGCACCCGGTGGATTCAAATGATATTTCATTCAAGATCGCGGGCATGATGGCCTTCAAAGATGCGTTTATGAAATCGGAGCCGCAATTGCTCGAACCGATTTATGATCTTGAAATTATGCTGCCTGAAGATGTGATGGGCGAAGTTATGGGCGACCTTCAAACGCGAAGGTCCTTGATCATGGGTATCGACAGCAAAGACAATTTTCAGGTAATAAAAGCACGAACTCCTCTTGCGGAGCTTGATCGGTATTCGACAACCTTGAGATCACTTTCTCAGGGCAGGGCAGGTTTCACGCAACGATTCTCGGAATTTGCCGTCGTTCCTTACGACCTGCAAACAAAATTAGAGAAGCAGGCTCATGAGCTTGCACTGGCTTGATCAACTGAAAACCCGAGGGAGACTTCGGGTTTTCTTTTTAAAGGGGTATCTAAAAAATTATAAATAGAATTTAAATGAACTATTACGGATTGAACGTCATTATCAGTTGTGTGCGTGTGTGTTCTGAGAAAAGACTGCATAATGCTAAAATTCAATTTTTCCAAATAGCGAAAACGATTGTTTAGAAAACCAGATTTTATAGATTTGTTATAACCCTGTGACTTCTTGAGCAACGCCATTGTAATAATTCCCACCTACAAAGAGCGCGACAATATTCGCGCAATCATTGATACTGTCTTTGGTCTGCCAAAAGATTTTGATATCCTGATTGTGGATGACAGTTCACCAGACGGAACGCCAGAGATCGTCGAAAGGCTTCAAAAAGAATACAATACCGAAACAGAAACCAAGCTTCATCTCGTAAAGCGTCCAGGCAAATTGGGCTTGGGTACCGCCTACATCACAGGGTTCAAATATGCTATGGAAAAAGGATACGAGTTCGTTCTTGAAATGGACGCAGACTTTTCCCATGACCCGAAGGATCTTGTGAATTTATACCTTGCCTGCGCCGAACGCGGGTGTGATGTCGCCATCGGTTCGAGATATGCAACAGGAGTAAATGTTGTGAACTGGCCTATAGGCCGCGTGCTCCTTTCGTACTTTGCCAGTTCATATGTGAGATTAATCACCAGCATGCCCATAAGGGATACCACTGCCGGCTTTGTATGTTACCGAAAGAAGGTTTTAGAAACAATACCTCTTGATAATGTAAAATTTGTAGGGTATGCCTTTCAGATCGAAATGAAATTCCTGGCGTGGAAATTCGGTTTTATCTTAAAAGAAGTTCCCATCATTTTCACCGATCGTACTTTGGGAGAATCAAAAATGTCAGCGGGAATCTTTAAGGAAGCATTTTTCGGAGTGCTTCAAATGACGGTTCAAAGCTGGTTTAAGAAGTATATCCCATTGGGACAATCTTCTTAAACCAATTTTAGAAGCTTACTCCTGAAATCCGATAAACGTAACGGGTCCTACGTGAGATTTTACCAATTCCAGATCTGGTTCGGTGATCTCTGCTTCATACCCGTCTTCCTTCAACATGTTGAGAATGTCTTCGGCAGCTTCGCGTTGTTTGTAGATGTGATAGTCTTCGCGGGCAAAAACAGGATATCGACCCAGCTTTTGTTCCCTGTCAACGAAATTGAAACCGCACAGGAACAGTTTGCTTGAACTGTGTTGGATTCGAAACAATGGCATCTGTGGATATTGTTGTATCCACTCTACCACTTCTTCACGCGTCCCCTGAATAATTTCAGTTAGCTTGTAGATCTTCATTACCTCGCCTTGATTTGGTTTATCCAATAACCTCAAGTCGAAGTTATGGACGTAAGCTGACAGCCCCACGCAGCCGCATAAAACCATAAGCGGATTCTGCGCGTCGCCATGCAACCGCACGTCCAGATTCTTGGCACTAAAAAAAGCTTGAAGTCTCCTATTCCGCTTTTGGATAGTGTTGGTCAGATCTGGCCTGACCGGATTTTTGAATTTTAACTGCATAACATTGTAACATTTCGAATAAGGTGGGCTCCTTATACAACAAAAATATAAAATAATTTGAAGTTTATTGGTATACCCTTTAATCAAAACGGATAGCCTTGATCGGATTTATCCGGGCAATAACCATCGTTGGTAACAATAACACGAGTGTAACGACGAGAAATGTGAAAATGTTTAGGATCGCAACAATTTCCCACTCCCAGCTAATAGGGACAAAACTCATGTAATAATCGTGCGGATTGAGTTTAACAAGCTTAAACTGATATTGCAGATAGCACAAACCAAGGCCAAGGACATTGCCCAGCAAAAGCCCTTTAGTGATCAGGCTGATCCCGTTATAGACGAAAATTTTTCGTATGAATCTATTGCCGGCCCCCAATGCCTTAAGCATTCCGATCATTTGCGTCCGTTCCATTACAAGGATCAGCACGATCGAAACGATATTCACGCAGACCACGATCAGTATTACCCCCAACAGGATATTCACCTGCCTGCTAAGCAGATTCAGCCATTCGAAAACCTGAATGTATTTGTCGGCTACACTTTCCACATTCAGATCAAAGTCCATTGTTTCGCTGATGGCGTAGCCAGCTTCATCAATGGTGGACGGATCTTTCAGAAAGACTTCCAACCCTCCGGCTATACTATCTGACCAATCGTTAAGGCGCTGAATAAGGCGAATGTCTCCCAAAATAAATTTGCTGTCGAAGTATTCGGAAAGATTTGTTTCATATATCCCTGTGATATTAAGTTTTCGCACGCGCGGTGGTCCCTGGAATTGAAAGAAATGAATGATGATCTCATCACCAAGTTGCACTTGTAATTTGTTCGCAATAATCCGGCTGATCACAACCTGATTGGAATAGCCGGAATCTGGAAGATCAATAAATTTTCCGTCTATGATGTTTTCCTTAAATCCATTCACATCATAGTTCCTGCCTATACCTTTCAATACAACACCTAAAATCTCATCACTTTCGGTTTTTATCAACCCAGGCTTGTGCGCATATTGTTGTATATGCCTGACGTTGGGATATTGATTGGGGTGCTTATACAGATCCACATAGTAGTTCATTGGCTGCTCTTCCAATGAATAGTTCATGGTGTATTTAGTAACGACAAGGTGCCCATTAAATCCGAAAATTTTGTCCTTAACAGTCTCCTGAAACCCCCGCATGATCAGGAACGAAATGATAACAGATGCCAGGCCGATCCCCACGATTACAATTGCAATGCGATGAATGGAAGACGCAAATCCCTGCTTTTGCTGTCGACTGATTCTTTTGGATATGAAATACGAAAGGTTCAAATGCTTATTGCTAACTTTTCGGCAATCTTGTTCAATCGCAAAATAGGATAACCTACGTCGACTATCAACAAGGAAATTTCAGTACAGCTTAAATTCTACTATGAAGATATTCGTTCTCCTGCCGCTAATTATGCTGAGCTTGCTCACACAATGCAATAAGAAAGGTAGTACTGACACTGGGGTTTCTGATTCCTCCACAGTGGCGCATGTGCCTACCCAGCCTGTACAGGTCGGGGCTTCGAGATTAGATCTGCTGCTCCCGAAAATCAGAGATCAGCGGGTTGCGCTCGTCGTTAATTATACTGCTACTGTAGGTGCAACCCATCTGGCAGATACGCTTAAGGCCGCCGGGGTTATCATTAAAAAAATAATGGCTCCCGAGCATGGTTTCCGTGGTAACGCCGCCAATGGAGAGCATGTGAAGGATGGGTTTGACACCAAGACAAATCTGCCGGTAGTTTCATTATATGGAAACAATCGGAAGCCGACCGCAGAACAACTTTCGGATGTTGATGTCGTGATCTATGATATCCAGGATGTGGGCGTTCGCTTTTTTACCTACATCGGCACGTTGCATTATGTCATGGAAGCGTGTGCAGAGAATGGAAAGAAATTGATTGTGCTGGATCGTCCGAATCCAAATTCCGGTTATATCGACGGCCCGGTATTATCAATTGATAATAAATCATTTGTGGGAATGCATCCGGTGCCCGTTGTGCATAATATGACGGTCGGCGAATTTTCGCAGATGATCAATGGCGAAGGATGGCTTGACGGCAAAAGGAAATGCGAATTGGAAGTGATCCCGCTGGCCAATTGGGATCACAGCATGAAGTATTCATTGCCGCTCCGACCCTCGCCAAACCTTCCTAACGACCAGGCTGTGCGCCTCTACCCTTCCATCTGTTTTTTTGAGGGCACAACATTAAGTCTTGGAAGAGGGACCGATTTTCCATTTCAGGTAATTGGCCATCCGGACCTCAAAGGTTTTTCTTTTGAATTCACGCCGGTTACAATACCAGGCGTCGCATTAAATCCCCCGCAAGAAAATAAATTGTGTTATGGTCTAGACCTTCGTAAGGTTGAAATTCCAGAGAAGATCGAACTGCACTACCTTCTCGATATGTATAAAGCATTCCCCAGGAAGGAAGAATTTTTCAATTCCTTTTTTGAACGTCTTGCAGGTAACAATGTGTTGCGTCAACAAATTAAAGATGGCATGACGGAGGATCAGATCCGATCGACCTGGCAAGCCGATCTTGATCACTATAAGAAGATGCGACAAAAGTATGTGCTATATCCTTAGGGCAGGTGTGAAGGAAATTTCTGAGACAATATAGATGACAAAAGCTGAGAAGGTTAACGACATTCTTTGCATTCTGGAAAAGTATTTCCCTGACCCGGAAATTCCTTTGAACCATAAAGATGCTTATACACTTTTAATATCCGTATTACTTTCGGCGCAATGCACGGACGTCCAGGTTAATAAGACATCGCCGCTATTATTCAAGCAGGCAGACAACCCCTACGACATGCTTAAGATGAGTGTAGAAGAGATTAGGGAAATTATAAAGCCCTGCGGATTATCACCAATGAAATCAAAGGGCATTCATGGACTCTCTAAAATATTGGTGGAAAAATATGATGGAGAGGTACCCAATACCTTTGAAGAACTGGAAGCATTACCTGCCGTAGGCCATAAAACAGCTTCCGTTGTGATGACCCAATGGTTTGGAGTGCCAGCATTTCCGGTTGATACGCATATCCATCGACTGGCGTATCGGTGGGGATTATCAAATGGTAAGAATGTGGAACAGACGGAGAGAGATCTGAAAAGACTCATTCCAGAATCGAAATGGAATAAGGCACATTTACAGATTATCTACTTTGGGAGAAAATATTGTCCTGCAAAAAATCACAAATGGCAGGAGTGTCCGATTTGCTCGAAGTATATGCGGAAGAGCTTAAGGAGCTGACAGCTATCAGCTGACAGCCGACAGCTCTGTGGGCAGAAAGCAGAAAGGTTAACGCAGAACGCT
>CAMLER010000340.1 GCA_946478915.1 uncultured Chryseolinea sp. | reverse complement strand
AAGCCAATTGTGTTTCCCAGGTTTTTTCAGGCCATAACAAAGGTCAAAGAATATTTGCAACTTATTAAGCGATCAGCATCAGCGGCTGACGTCAAAGGATCGGAGAGGTTAGATTATTTTTTTATTAAGTGCGGCCATACGTTCGAGCGCATTCGTTTCGAGGAATTGTTGTACGTCGAGGCATTACAAAACTACGTTACCTTATTTACGCAAAGGGGTAAGTACATAACGCAACTTCCTTTAAAAAATGTCGAGCAAAATCTGGAAGGACAACCCTTCATTCGCGTACATAAGTCCTACATTGTGTCCATTCCCAAGATTCAGGCTATTGAAAATAATGACATCGTGATGTCTGCAGCTCGCATTCCGATCAGTCGACATTATCGTGATAACGTGATGGCCCGGGTTGTGAGTGAGAAGCTCTGGAAGAAATAACCGTATAAAAAGACCGCCGGTAGGCAAAATTCTGAATGTATCGCTTTAAGTCTGCATCACATTTTCGCTACATCCATTTCACATTTTAGTTTCTTTAGTAACTTACGGTGGGAAAGGGAGGACCATTAACTCCAAATACCGGCTCAGAGACATAAATCCGGGGCATCAGGAGATGTCAAACGACTTAGAATCCTGTTTTCAGGAGTGCCTGTCTCCTTGTGGCACCCTTTCCTTTTTTATCTGCCTTGACTAATTACCAAACGCAACCAGCAGAAGTAATTTCCCGTATAGCAGGAGTGCCAGTACTCGACCCTAGACAATTTGCTTTTGAGACGGTCACCTCGCCAATTCTAAGGGATGTTATTCAAAAGTTTTGGCAAGTTGATAGAAGGGAAGGAAGTTCTATCCGGGAAACGATAATTCCTAAGGGTAGTGTTGAAGTCATTTTTAACCTGCAAGATGAAAGTTTTCCCATTCCGGCGTTGATAGGTGATCGGGCATTTAAGCTCCCCCGTTGTTTTATTTCAGGTCATAACACGGTACCGATAAACTTGCAGGTACCCGGGAAACAACTCCTCTTTGGAGTGTTTGTGAACCCCACCGCGCTAAATAAAATTTTTCGTGTTTATGGGAAAGATTATGCCAACCAATGCGCAGATCTAACGTTGCTGGATGCCTCGATGAATTCCTTGTGGCATCAACTTGCAGAGCAAAAGAATTTCGACCAACGAATAAGTATATTCACAGATTGGATATTGAGGCGTATACCGGAGACGTCGAATCATGAAAGGCTATTTGACGAGTTTCTCACAACAGTATCAACCAGCTTAAATTCAGCTGACGATGCATCAGAAAAGCTGTGCTACTCGGCAAGGCATCTATCGAGAAAGCTGTATGAGGTAACCGCAATGAACCTTGAACAGACTTTACTCTACAAGCGATACGTTCGTGCACTGGAAATGATGCATTACTCACCTTTACAGCTAACGGAGATCGCACACGCATGTAACTTTTCAGACCAATCACATTTTACAAAAACCTTTCGATCATACGCACATATGAGACCCAGGGAATATCGCTCTGTAAAGAGTCACGTATCAGGTCACATTTTTCAGGATTGATTTCAGGGATTTTTAAAAAGTTATTTCCAGATCTGATCATTGTCGAATTTACCTGAGAATGTCCGTTAAATACAATTCAGTCGTTCAGCATTGAATCACCTTTGCGTAAAAAAAATACGCAAAATGAACTTTAAAAACTTTATTTACGCTTTGACCTGCTTAGCTTTTTCAGCGATTATCGGTGCTGCTATCTATGAACATACCGCCCTTTGGCCGGCCGCATTCGCCGAACCACCTAAGTCGTTAGCGGTATTTCAGGGTCCTTACCGTCTCAATGCCGCTCCGTTCTGGCAGTCCATTCATCCCGTGACATTGTTGCTTTTTATAATCACCCTAGTGTTCAGTTGGAGAACTTACAGAAGAAGAGTGATATTGATCACGCTAGCTGGGTACATTGGAATTCTGATCGCTACGTTCATATATTTTGTTCCCGAATTGCTTGAACTAACCGGAACTCCTTTCAGTGATACGGTAGACACATCGTTGCAAGAACGGGGTAATCTTTGGATTACATTAAGTTTGGTACGCGGTGGTATATTAATTATCCTTGCCATTAACCTATTGTTAGGACTTACGGAACGAAAGCAGGCTGTATAGACATGTCATCATGTGGTGCAGGGAACAGGGCACAATTATTTCCCATCGAGAATATATAAAAAGTAGCACGCCTCGCTCTGATTCCCTGCTTTTCGTCGGAAGTGCGAAGTTCCTCGCCAGTTCTCGAAAAGTCCGATATTTTCACTAAATTCACTTACACAGACAACCATTGATCAATGATCGACAAGGCGCATTGGATTTTGTGTATTGTGATGATCCTGCCGGCAAAGGTATCTGCGCAGCTCCCTTCCAATAGAATCCAACCGGCTGTCATGTATCATGCTGGTGATACAATTCGATCTCCTCGATTAGGGCTGGAAACACGAATTCCTGAGGGATGGGCAGGTGTCTTACCACGCGACACAGAAGTTTTTCTCCTGCTGCCACAAGACAACACGATCGGCGAAATATACGTCATGCTTAATGAGAAAACAGATCTGGAAGGCCAGCTGAAACGTTGGAAATCCGGCGTGGCCATGTCGGACGCGCTTGTGCTTAAACCAGAGGGCGAGATTTCAAGGCGTGGGACCGACGTCATCAGCACAGTCGCAGTAATGGCGGGCCAGAATGCAAATAATAGTCAGTTAAAAGCATACGCAGAGGCAAAATGCAGTCCGCATGGATTTTGCCTGGCCTTTTTATCGACATCCGATGCGACGAATTTTGAAAAAGTTAAAAAGACAGTTCAGGATATTGTCGACAATACAATCTTCAAAGCACCTTCGAATGATTCCCCATATAAGAATTTTGATTGGAAGCGATTTTTATCAAATAAGATATTGCTGAACATGGATTACGAGCAAAATAGCAAACGGGTAGACGAAGTGAATTTATGTGCAGACGGAACATTTCACTCCAAGCTGACCAGGACCGGAATTTTTAAGGACAAGTCAAAAGATTATGTTGGCAAGAAAGAAGGAAACTGGGATGTTGAGAGCAAGGGTGAAAAGGCCACGATAACGCTTACATTTAAAAAACTACCTTCCGTAGAAGTCGAATTGGTGGCAAAGGACGAAGAAATTTATATTAACGGAATGAGGTATTTTGCCGGCGAAAGCGAATTGTGTCAAAAGTAATCGTTCCCAAAAATTGCTGTGTACGCTAATGACTCGCCTGTCGAAAGGATGGCTAACTCATTCTGAAAAAAATAACATCATCAAATTTTCCAATTAAGTAAGACCGAGTTTTACCGGAACTATTCTGTCCGGTACCGCACAATCGATTTCAATAGCGGATAGTTAATGTGTCAAATTCGAATAAATTCTTCTATTCCGATGTGTGGCATCGTATTAGTAAGAATTGATTTAAACCAACTTCTATGTTTAAAAACCATCTCCGCGTGGCCTATAGAAACCTGTTCAAGAACAGAATTTTTTCATACATCAATATCCTCGGTCTCGCAATCGGGATTGCAGCATTTCTCTTCATCATGCAGTATGTTCGGTTCGAGCGTAGCTATGAAGATTTTCACGTAAATGCCAAAAATACATTCCGTCTGTTGACGGAATTCTACAAAGGTTCGGAATATGTGATGACTGATTCGGAGACTTACGCACCGCTGGGCCCATTCTTAAAAGATAAAATGCCGGAGGTGGTAGACTTTGCGAGACTTTACGGTATTGAGGGATTTACCAACGTAAAAGCAGGGTCAAAAAACTTTTTGGAAACCGGTCTTTATTGGGCCGATCATTCCGTGTTTAATGTCTTCACTCATCCGATCGTAAGAGGCGAAGCAGCGAAAGCCCTGGTGGCACCTTTTGAAGTTGTGCTTACGGAGTCAATGGCAAAAAAATACTTTGGACATACCAATGTAATTGATGAATCGATAGAGATTGATAAAAACGTGTTTCGCATAAAAGCTGTTATTGCCGACGTACCGCCAAATACTCATCTTAAATTCTCATTCCTGCTCTCTCGTCTCTCTTTCAAAACGGTTAAGCCCTGGTATCCTGATGACAAATGGAATAACAATAATGAGTACACCTATGTGCTTACATTACCAGGTACGGACCTTGACACTTTTAATCAAAAGTTAAACGCACTTAATGAAAGCGAGTTGAAACGCTTTATTCCCCAGGAGCGTATCAGCGCCGAATCAATCAACGACATTCATTTATACTCCGACAACCCATATGATCCGGAGCCAGGTGGTGATGCGCAGTCAGTGCAATACCTGACATTGATAGCGCTCTTTATCATAGCAATCGCCTGGGTAAATTATATCAACCTCTCAACAGCCCGTGCTATTGAACGTGCGCGCGAGGTGGGAATTCGTAAGGTGATGGGGTCAGTCAAATTGCAATTAGTCTTTCAATTCCTTACTGAATCATTTATAATAAATTTTATAGCGGGCATTGTGGCACTTTTTTTATACCAGACGACATTTCCATTTTTCCGGGATCTTTCAGGTCAGCCTTTGCCGTACAATACTTTGGAGGATAATTCCTTCTGGATTTTGCTATGCAGTTTAATCGGCATTGGGACCTTGCTTTCCGGACTTTACCCGGCATTTGTGCTTGCTTCATATAAACCAGCTGCCGTATTGAAGGGAAATTTTCATTCTTCATCACATGGGCAACTGCTGCGAAGAGGTCTCGTCATGTTCCAGTTTAGCGCTACCGTTGTACTTATCATTGCCATGTGTACTGTTTATCTGCAGGTACAATTCCTTCGCGAACAAAATCTCGGAATGAATATCGATCAGACCATAGTACTTACGGGCAAACAACTGAATGTCCAGGATTCCATTTTCAGACAAACAAGTCAAACGTTTAAAAACGAATTGATGAAGGACCGATCAATTAAAAGCGTGGCGACGTCGGAAGCCGTCCCCGGACGTTTGCTTGAGCTCAGCACCACATCGATTCAAAGGTTCGGGAACACAGGAAGTGATCGTGGATACCTGTACTATTTCTTCAAGGTGGATGCGAATTACATCCAAGCTATGGACATGACCCTGGTTACAGGGCGCAACTTTGAAGATGGATTATCAAATCAAGATCAGGTAATAATTAACGAAGAAGCCGTTAAAATGCTTGGCTTTTCCAGCGCTGAAGAAGCTGTTGGATCGAAAGTCACGTTTAATACACGCGGTGACTCGAAAGGATCAACCATTATTGGCGTCTTAAAAAACTTTTATTACAGGTCGCCAAAGGAAGCGCATCTTCCAATGCTTTTGTATTATGGCGAGCCAGCTGATTACTTTACAATACAAGTAAGATCCGAAGACATAAACCAGACGATCTCGTCAGTAGCATCTGCTTGGGCGAAAGTATATCCCAACACCGTTTTTGATTATTATTTCCTTGACGAAGAATATAATCAGCAATATCAAAACGATACACAGTTCGGAAAGGTGATGGCTGCATTTTCCGGCCTGATTGTTTTTATTGCATGCCTTGGTTTGTTTGGACTTTCATCCTACACGATCACCCAGCGTACGAAAGAGATCGGCATACGGAAAGTTCTTGGGGCATCTGTTTCTGAAATTGTGCGTTTATTGTCTCTTAATTTCGCGAAAACGGTGATTACTGCAGCGCTGATCGCCGCACCAGTTGCGTATTATTTGATGGAAAAATGGCTTTCGAATTACTTTGTTCGCATTTCATTGAACATCTGGATATTTGTTTTTGCTGTTGTAATAATCCTGTTGCTCGCAATTGTAACTGTAAGTTTTCAAACAATCAAAAGCGCGGTTGCTAATCCTGTTGATTCGTTGAAGCAGGAATAAGAGTTTGAGGTTTGAGGTGTTTGAAGTTTGAAGTTCGTGCGAGGAGGGTAGTGCGTCCAATCCAATCGGGTTTAGAGTT
>CAMLER010000339.1 GCA_946478915.1 uncultured Chryseolinea sp. | reverse complement strand
GTAAGCTCAGGCGATTCGATCCGGATAGGGAACGGAGTTTTTATAGTCTCTGGCACGGTTTCTAAAATTCCTGGCGGCGGGGGAATAATGGCGTCATTCACGCCATCTGTATATATCTCGATGAATGAATTAGATTCGACCAGACTCGTTCAGTACGGCAGTCGTGTGAATTACAAAAGATTTTTCAAGATCGAGAATGAAGCGCAATTGGAAAGTACGGTAGATAGATTCGAACCTGTTCTGAAGAAGTATGGGCATTCATACGAGACTGTGGAGAGGAGGAAAGAGGGATTGGGAAATGGCTTTCGCTCCATTTATCGATTCTTTTCATTGCTGGCCTTCGTCGCACTTATTTTAGGATGCATTGGGGTGGCAAGTTCGGTACACATCTACGCCAGAGAAAAAAGGGAAGAAGTAGCTGTGCTGCGATGTGTCGGGTCTTCGGGATGGCAGGCATTTAATATATTCTTTATCCAGATTTTTATTCTTGGAATATTTGGTAGTATCATCGGTTCATTTCTGGGAGTTGCGATACAGCAAGTTCTGCCGTTGTTTATAGAAGACCTTATTCCATTCGACATTGGTTTTACACTTTCATGGAGCTCGTTGCTATTGGGTCTTCTTATTGGTGCGATTGTGTCGGTCTTGTTCTCCATTCTCCCTCTCATTTCGGTGCGATTCGTACCACCTTTAACCGTGCTCAGAGCCTCACCGGTCGCGCAGCAAAATTTTTCAAAGACCAAAGTCGTGACCATCGCGCTCATCGCGCTGTTCCCACTGGCATTCGCTGCTATGCAAACTAAAAGCATTTTGACTGGCACTTTCTTTTTTCTCGGATTAATGGCTGCGCTGGGATGTCTAACGCTTGTTGCTATGCTACTGCTTTATCTGGTCAAAAGGTTTTTCCCAAATCAGGCAGGATTTATTTTGCGCCATTCCCTTTCCAGTCTGTTCCGGCCTAATAACCAAACCCGTGTGTTGCTTGTCACGATAGGGCTGGGCGCATTCATCATTTCCACATTAAATATTATTGAACAAAGCATGCTTGAACAGGTGGAGTTCGCAGGACAGGAAAATCAATCAAATACCATCTTGTTCGATATTCAACCCGATCAACGAGAGGGCGTGGTGAACCTGATGAAGGATAATAATCTGAAATTGAACCAGGTTGTCCCAATAGTTACCATAAGAATAGCCGGTTTGCATGGCAAGTCTGTCGAGGAATTACAGAAAGACACTACTGATAAGATTTCCAACTGGGCGCTTACACGCGAATATCGTGTCACATACCGCGATAGTTTGCATCATTCGGAAAAATTAATTGATGGTGAACTTCAGCACAGGTCAACGGGAAAGGATTCGATCTGGGTGACTATTTCAGAAGGTATGCTTGATAATCTGGATGTAAAAATAGGAGACTCTATTGTGTTCGATGTTCAAGGCGTGCCGATGAAAGCAAAAATTTCCGGAGTGCGTGAGGTGGAATGGCAGAAAGATCCGCCTAATTTCATTTTTGTCTTTCCGCCAGGTATAATGGAAGAGGCACCGCAGGTATTTGTAACGGCCACCCGCATCGACAACCAGCAGCAAGCCAACAGTTTCCAACAGCAGTTGGTAATGCAATTTCCAAATGTTTCTCTTATTGATCTCCGCCTGATCCTCAGCACTGTAAACAACCTGTTCAACAAACTTGGCCTGGTTGTCAGATTCCTGGCACTGTTTAGCATTATTACCGGGCTGGTTGTTTTGGCCGGCGCTGTAATCAATAGTAAATTTCTTCGCATCAAAGAAAATGTGCTGCTTCGAACGGTCGGTGCGCGCACGCGTCAAATTATCAAGATCACTTTGATCGAATATGCATGGTTGGGATTGTTCTCGGCATTAGCTGGTATTATTCTTTCGCTGGGAAGCGGATTTTTGCTCGCAAAATTCTTCTTTGAAATTGCGTTCGCGTTCGATTGGCTGGAACTTCTTATAATCGGAATAGGGGTGGTGTTTCTGACGATGTTGATTGGCTGGTTCAATTCCCGGGAAGTGATCACAACCCCTCCGCTACAGGTACTGCGAAAGGAGGCTTAATCTCATTTAATTGTTGGCGTGGGGGAAGATTAACCGCAAAGTCGCTAAGGATGAAGAGAAATTATAATGCGTTACACTCTCTGGTTATCGCATCTTATCCGGGTTCTGAAAAGGTAGACGGAAGGGCGCTGCCTGGCGGCAGAAGTCAGGAGGTAGGTTGTTTCAAAGATCTTTTAAATGCACAATGATCGCGGCGTTGAAATGCGTTGTGTCCTTCGTGTTTTCTTAGTTCGTTGTGGACTGAATAATGGGGCAAAAAATTAACCGCAAAGTCGCGAAGGCGCAGTTCGGATGACGATAATTTTCCCATAGCGAATCATGTCAAACAAATCATAGTTGAATCCTAAAAATCCTGGTTAAATTTGCATTTTAAACTTATTTCAATTGAATTATTTATCCGCTGAATTGGTCGCTAAGACCTATAATGATCGTTGGCTGTTCAAAGACGTGTCGTTAGGTATTTCGCAGGGAGAGAAGCTTGCGCTTGTAGGAAACAATGGTGTCGGTAAATCGACGCTTTTAAAAATTCTTACCGGTGAGATTCAGCCTGATATTGGTAGTGTGAGCATTCGACAAGGGATCAGGCTGGGCTATCTTACCCAGCAGCCTGATGTCGACGAGCGCCTGAGCGTAAAAGATATTCTTTTCAGCGACACCAATGAAATAGCAAGGGTAGTAAAGGAATATGAGGATTGTATCCACCATCCTGATACATCTCCCGAACGTATGCAGGCAGTTTTGGAAAAGATGGAAGAATTGAATGCCTGGGACTACGAAAGCAAAGTGCACGAAGTGATCGAAAAGCTTGGCGTCCCAGACATTGACAAAACATTCGGTCAACTTTCGGGAGGTCAAAAAAAACGCATCTTTCTTGCCCAGCTCTTACTGTTAGAACCTGACCTCATCATCATGGATGAGCCGACCAACCACCTTGACCTTTCCGCGATCGAATGGCTTGAGAATTATTTGTCAGGTCAAAATATCACGCTTATCATGGTGACACACGATCGCTATTTTCTTGACGCTGTGGTTACTGAAATTGTTGAGCTTGACAGGGGGCAGCTGTTTAGATACAAGGGTAAGTATGCATACTTTCTCGAAAAAAAGGCAGAAAGAGAAGAGTTACTGAAAATTGAAGTCACTAAGGCAAGAAATCTTTTAAAGAAAGAACTTGAATGGATGCGTCGACAACCGAAGGCGCGGGGTACAAAAGCCAAGTACAGAATAGAAGCATTTCATGAACTTGAAAAGAAGGCCTCACAAGATCTGAAGAAAGACAAGCTGGAACTGGAGATCAAGGAAGCGCGGCAGGGTGGAAAAATTCTCGAAGTGGAGCATATCTCAAAAGCTTATGGCTCATTTACGATTGTTGATGATTTTTCCTATGTGTTCAAGAAGAATGACAGAATCGGCGTCGTAGGAAAAAACGGAATTGGTAAGTCAACATTCCTGGATTTGCTTACCGGAAAGACAAAACCGGATAAAGGTTATGTTATGCCGGGACTGACCACGAAGTTCGGCTATTTCCGCCAGGAATCGGTGGGGCTCAATCCAGCAAACCGAATGATCGAAGAAGTAAAAGAAATTGCTGAATTTATTACTTTGTCTGACGGATCACAGGTTTCTGCCTCCAAGTTCCTTGACATCTTTCTGTTCCCACCTGAGAAGCAATATAATTATATCAACAAGCTTAGTGGTGGAGAAAAAAAGCGGCTGCAATTACTGAAGTTGCTGGTCACTAATCCAAACTTTCTCATCCTCGATGAGCCTACCAATGATTTTGATATTGACACCTTAAATGTTCTTGAGGATTTTCTGGAGAAATTTTCGGGTTGTCTCTTACTGGTCTCGCACGACCGCTACTTCATGGATCATTTGGTTGATCAACTTTTCGTATTTGAAGGCGAGGGAAAGATTAGATTGTTCAATGGAAACTATTCTGACTACAGATCGTGGGTTGAAGAAAACGAGCCAACCGAGATGATCGTACCTGTGCCCTCTGCACCTGCAACAGTTCCGGAAAAAAACGGTAGCGATGGCAGAAGAAAACCAAGTTTCAAAGAAAAGCAAGAGTATGAAAAGCTACAGACTGAAATTGAAGCATTGGAGAAAGAAAAAGAGGTGCTGACAATTGCAATAAGCGGTGGCTCTGCCGATCATGTACAGCTCCAGAAATGGTCGATGGAAATTCGAAATATTACAGACACCATTGAGCAAAAAACTTCAAGATGGCTGGAATTGGCCGAAATAATAGAATAGTTCAGAAAAACGTACAAGCTCTTTGCCAATTAGACGAATACCGGGAGAAAAATCCTTTGCAAATCCATTGAATAGTATAATTTTAGCACCAAACTACAATCTGAATGAACCTGAACATCGAAGCCGTCAAGCAGAATACCTATGATGCTATTGTGGTCGGCACTGGCATCAGCGGGGGATGGGCCGCAAAAGAACTTACAGAGAAAGGATTAAAAACATTGGTGTTGGAACGTGGACGGATGGTAAAACATCCAGAGTACCCCACAGCAACAAAAGATCCCTGGGATTTTGAAAACGCGGGAAGGCCAACGCAGGAAGATCTGAAACAACAGGGCGTTCAAGCCCGAACTGGATATACCATTCAGCAAGCAACAAAACACTGGTTCGTCAACGATCTTGAAAACCCCTATACTGAGGTAAACAGATTCGACTGGATGCGGGGTTATCATGTTGGCGGAAGATCGATCATGTGGGGTCGCCAAAGCTATCGGTTTAGTCAACTGGATTTTGAGGCCAACGCAAAGGACGGGATTGCAATTGACTGGCCTGTAAGGTATGACGAATTGGCCCCATGGTATGATTATGTAGAATCCTTCATCGGCGTTAGTGGTCAGGCTGAAAATCTTCCGAACCTACCGGACGGAAAATTTCTCCCTCCGATGAAATTGAATTGTGTTGAACTTGAATTAAAGAAGGCTGTAAAAGATAAGTTGGGCAGGCTGGTGACAATTGGTCGGACAGCCAACATGACGGCCCCGCTTGCACATAGCCCGCAACGCGGAACATGCCAATATAGAAATCTCTGTTCACGAGGCTGTCCTTACGGTGCTTACTTCAGCAGTAATTCATCAACACTTCCTGCAGCTGAAAAAACAGGCAATATGACGCTGCGTCCCAATTCAATTGTATACGAACTTATTTATGATGAACAAAAAGGGAAGGCAACGGGCGTAAAAGTTCTCGATGCAGAGAGTGGCGAACAGGTTGAGTTTTTTGCAAAAGTAATTTTTCTGTGCGCGTCAACCTTCGGTTCCACTTTCATCATGATGAATTCAATTTCGAACCGGTTCCCGAATGGTTTCGGAAATGATAGCGGCGAATTGGGCTGTAATATTATGGACCACCATCTCAGCGTAGGAGCGAATGCTTCTGTGGAGGGATTTGAAGATCAGTATTATATAGGTAGACGGGCTAACGGTTTATACATACCGAGGTATCGAAACATTGGAAAGGACAAACGCGACTATATCCGCGGATTTGGTTACCAGGGTGGAGCGAGCCGGCAAGGTTGGTCAAGCCTTGTTAAGGAACTTAGCATTGGCGCCGATCTAAAAACCGCTGTCGCAAAGCCCGGCGCATGGAGCATCGGTATGGGCGGATTCGGAGAGATTTTACCTTACCACGATAATAAAGTTGTAATTAATAAAGAAAAGAAAGATAAGCACGGTTTGCCAACACTTACCTTCGATGCGATTTTGCGCGACAACGAGTTGAAAATGCGGAAGGATATGGCTACCGATGCCGCAGAAATGTTAGATGCTGCCGGCTTCAAAAACATTCAAACATTCGATCGGGAAATCGGGATCGGGTTGGGTATTCACGAAATGGGAACCGCTCGCATGGGAAAAGATCCTAAAACTTCGGTTCTTAATAAGTGGA
>CAMLER010000338.1 GCA_946478915.1 uncultured Chryseolinea sp. | reverse complement strand
AAGTAGGCGAAGGGCTGAAAGAAGCGTTGATAAAAGGAATTTCCACTGGATCAGATCTCGCTTCCCGTTTAGATGGCTATTTCCAGAATCCTAAAATAAAAATCCCCTTCCCACCCGAAGCAAAAAAAGTTGAAGACAAACTTCGACAACTTGGATTTGATAAAGATGTAGATCGATTTATTTTGACGCTTAACCGCGGCGCCGAGGAAGCTGCAAAGGAGGCCAAGCCGATCTTTATTGCTGCGATTAAATCGATGACCATACAGGATGCCTGGGGGATACTCAAAGGTGAATCTGATGCCGCTACGCAGTATTTGAAGCGAACTACTTCGACCCACCTTAGGGAAAAATTTAAACCGGTTATTAAGGATGCGCTGAGCAAAGTGAACGCTACAAAATATTACGGAGACATCGTAAATACCTATAACCAAATTCCTTTTGTCCAGGATGTCAATCCGAACCTTGATGATTATGCCACCGAAAAAGCGATGGATGGCTTGTTCCTTCTGATTTCTGAAGAAGAGAAAAAGATCAGGGAAGACCCTTTGGCTCGTACAACTGATTTACTAAAGCGCGTATTCCGAGCTCAGAACTAGCTTCAAAAATGTACGTTAATTGATGGATGAGATCCCTTATGCTATCTTTGTGCGCGTTGCACGATATCGTATTGGTAATGGGGAAGAAGAGCAGGAAAAAGACAGATCTGCCGGTTTATACAATTAAGACTTTTCAGAAAAGGCCGGGCTCAGTACACTTTGAAATGGGCACAATGGAAGAAAATGCGGGCACGTTCAGTTTTGCCAGCACTCCTCACCGTCACGATTGCTTTTTTATCATGTTCGTTACACAAGGAAGCGGCACGCATACAATTGACGCAAAAGAATATCCAATAAAAAACCATGCTTGCTTTCTGATGCTACCAGGACAAGTCCACAGTTGGTCCTTTTCTGAAGACATCAAGGGTTTTTATTTTCACTTTTCGCTCGAATTTTACAAGAGTTACGTCAGGGAACGACATATCGAAAAGTTCCCGTATCTGAGGATGTTGACTCTTGATAGTTACGTTCAATTCGATCCGAAGGCTGAGCGGGGATTGGAGGCAATGATAACAGACATGTACGCCGAATTCAATGCACGAAAAACAGGATGGGAGGATATTTTGCGCAATAGCCTTGACAGCCTGCTTATTCGAATGGCGCGTTATAGTCGTTCGGACGTAACAATTCAGGGAACAATTTCCACAGCCACTCACATCCGCAGTCTCCAAACACTCATCGAGAGACATTTTCATGAGCTGAAGCTACCGAGTGACTATGCTAGAATGATGAATGTTACTCCAAAGCATTTGAATTCGCTATGCAAAAGTTCATTAAACAAAACTGTAACCGAACTCATTCAGGAGCGAACGATCCTGGAAGCCAGGCGGCATCTTGCTTACACCGAAAAGACGATCAAGCAAATTGCCACCGAACTTGGCTTCAGCGATCTTTCTTATTTTATGCGATATTTCAAGAAGCAGACAAAAAGTACTCCGGATCAGTTTAGAAAATCTGTTGGCTACATTAAGTCCGTTGAAGTTAATGGCATTTTATAATACGTTGAATTTGCATTCCATGGTGTCTGTTTTTCCAGGATCATGAAGCGATCCTGAAATTTGGAAATTGCTCCTTAAATAGTTGGGCAGCCACCTCCTCATTTGTAAGATGGTATCTTGCGCCAATGAATTTTATGATATTCCCTTTTTCATCTTTAACAGGAACAATTGAAGCATCAACCCAATAATGGGTCCCATCTTTTGCTTTATTTTTTACTATTCCCTGAAACGACTTTCCTTTCTTGATCGTGCTCCACATTTTCTTAAAAAATTCTTTAGGCATATCAGGATGGCGAAGGATGCTGTGGGGCTTGCCAATCAATTCCTCGGCAGTATAACCTGATACTTCGCAAAATTTACTGTTTACAAATGTTATGGTACCATAAATGTCAGATTCAGAAAGCAATGTGGTGAGTGAAAACACCATTTCGCGTTCCTGGAGGTCTTCTTTGATTCGATTGGTTTCCGTTGCCTGAATGCGGATAGCCTCACGTTGCTTTTCTGCCTCTAATAGCGCCAGCGTCACATCGGTAATATCTTTAACAAAAACGGATACTGCGTCTATCTCACCGCTTGCATTTGAAAGGGGGATGAATGACACGACGAAATACATTTCGTTCTCGCCTATAGTGTAGTGCTCTTTCAAATCAAATGCTTCGCCGGCAAATGCTCGTGCATACAATTCTTCGTATCGGGCAGTTTCTGCGGGATCATTAAAAATTCTTCGGATGTCAGTACCCTTGTTAAATTCTATTCCCATCGCACTGTAAGTTTTTCGAAATGCAGCATTGCAATTAATGACATGGAGATTCCTGTCTACTGCAAGAATAGAGTCTTTGGAAGCGTCGATGAGGTTGTTGATGAATGTCTCCCTGTTTTGAACTTCTGTCAGGATTCTTTGCATCTCTTCCTGTGTGCTTGAAAGCTCCTCCATATTCTGACGCAATTCTTCTTCCTGTGCTCTCAATTCTTCAGCCTGATTTTTTGCATCAGTCATCAGCTTTTCTGCTGTTTGCTGCGCCTTCACCATTTTCGTAACATCTTTCGCAAAAACGGCGACCTCATAGATTTCACCATTTTCGTTTTGCAGAGGTGCATAGATGGAAAGAAAATGATAGGTATCTCCATTTATCTCGGTTGGAGAAGTGAATTCAATATGTTCACCAGCAAATACTCTTTTGTAGAGTTCGATCTGTTTCTCTTTATCTACTCCCTGAAACCAATCGAGTGTGCTGTTACCTTTTGCAAGTTGCATGCTGAATCCTTCAAGCGACCGGGCCATTGCCTGGTTCCAGGTCACCAACTTGTATTCCTTGTCAACCGTGAATATTGAATCGGTGGTAACATTTAGCAGCGCACTTACATAGGCTTCTTTATTTTCCGATTCTCTAAGGATCCGGTGCATTTCTTCCTGTGTGGTCGAAAGCTCTTCCATATTTTGACGAAGTTCCTCTTCCTGCGCTTTTAATGCATCGGTTTGAGTTTGCGCCTCTTGCCGGAGCAAATCGGCCTTTTGTTGCGCGGTAATCATTACCGTCACGTCCTTGGCAAAGACTGCCACTTCGTACACCTCGCCTTTTTCATTTCGCAACGGCGCATATACCGTGAGATAATGGTAAGTGATTCCGTTTTGGGAGTTTGGTGTTGTCAGTTCGAATGACTCTCCATTGAATGCGCGATCGTAAAGTTGGCGTTGTTGAGCTTTTTCATCCTCAGGGTACCACAACATGGTGTCAAGTCCTTTTTCAAAACGAATTCCGATACCCTCCAACGATCTGGACATAGATCTGTTCCATGTTACGAGCTTGTAGTGTTTGTCCACTGTAAATATTAAATCAGAAGAGACATTCAGCAAGGAGCTGATATACGCTTCCTTACCTTCCACTTCTTTCAGGATTCTCTTCATTTCCTCCTGAGTTGCCGTGAGTTCCTCCATATTCTGACGCATTTCCTCTTCCGTCGCTTTCATTTCTTCCGTCTGCTGTTGCGTCGATTGGAGAAGTGTAGCTGTTCGTTCGCCAACTTTCACAGAAGAGATTGTGGATGCAATGCTCTCGCCTATCTTTTCGATGAACTCAATTTCAAATTTCTTCAGCACCTGGAACGATGCCAATTCCAGAATGCCAAGAACACGCTCTTCTAATTTCAATGGAATCACCACAATATTTCGCGGAAGAGCTTCGCCCAGGCCGGAGGTTATTTTTACAAAATCCTTTGGGACGTCGGTCATAACCACCGATTCCTTTTCTAACACCGCCTGACCGGCTAAACCCTGTCCGAGTTCTATCCTTTGCTTTAAATTCTTTTTCCGATTGTATGCATAACACGCTTGCATTTCGATGAAAACATCATCGGGATTATCATCATTGACCAGGTAAAGTGCTCCTTGATTGGCTTTTAAATAGGTAACAAGTTGCCTCACGATATTGTCGGATAAAACCTGCAGGTTTTCATTTTTAGAACGAAGTATTTCGACAAACTTTGCAAGCCCTTCATTTACCCAACTGCGTTGCTTCTCTTCCTGCGAAAACCTCTTCATTTGGTCTCGCATGGCAGCTAAGGACTGAATCAGCTCGGTAGAAGAACCCAGATCATTTATGGCCGCATCGAGGTTTCCTTTCTCGATTTCTTTCACAAAAGCAGTCGCATCGGAGACGCCTTCCTTGACTGACTTCAATTCTTCATAAACGTTGGATAACTTTTTTCCCTTGACAATTTTGTAGTTGAGAATCTTCATGTATGCCCGGTTTTTTTTGAGTCGCTAAAAATAGAATTGATAAAAATTACAAACCTGGGCCGACGGAAAGTTGTCCATCTTTATCGGCAACATGTCCATATTCTTTCGGACGATTTTCTTACGTGTGTTAGGGGGAATACCGTGGCTGTCAATGCTTAGAGAGGGATCGGTTCAGTGTTATCTGTTACCGATCGCCTCGGGGGATGTCATACACGGATCAGTCTATGTATAAAGTTGCTGGTGTGTATGGGTCATAAAGAACCAAAGAAAAGACTCACATGGGCGATTGATGGATATCAGGATTAAGACGAAAGCTACGTGCCCTTATACCTTATTTCCTTTCAGACAACAACAAACAAAGGGGCCTAAACTCAAATAGGCTTACCCTCCTTCAAATTGGCTACCACTTCTTCAGCGTATTTTGCAAAGTAAGTGTCCTTAGCAAAGGAGAGTGTTTTGTTCGCGTATTTCAGCGCTTCTTTATTGTTGCCCTGCAATGAATAGCCGCGAGTTATAGCCATTAGCGCATAAAGATCGTTTGGATTTTTATCGTATGATTTTTTGTAAACCACGATCGCTTCCGCATTGCGCTTTTGAGTTTCGAGACCTCTTCCGTAGGAATACAGCTGAAGTGTGGTCGCTAACGGGAAGGCTATCTGCATCGCTGAATCCGCTTTGGATTTCAAGCCCTTCTTTTCAAGCAGTCCTGCATAGGTAGATAGTGTAGCGAAATTCTTTTCACCAAAATAGCTATTGATGGAACGATCTGCCCATCCTATTGCTTCATCAATATTGATATTGTTTTGGAGACAATAGTTAGCCGCCATCTGCATGTTTTGCCAGTAGCGATAAAAGATTCCCGAATTAAATTCTCGACGATACGCGGCGATCATTTCTTTTTTTAGATCCACAGAGATTTTGAAGGGTATTTTAACTTTTTCCCATTGTAACGAAACGACTGCGGCATCTTCGGTTTCGTCACTGAACACATAAACCAGGCGCTCCACGCTTTCCGATAGTTTTTCAACCGGTACGTCTACACGGAGGGCATCGTCTTTGCTGTCGTAGTAAAAACTTCCCCAGGCTGTGCTGACGTTCGAAAAAATTATAGTGGCCTTTTCTGGACCCATGGCGATAAAGAATCCATACTTGCCCGCCTTTAGCGGTTGACCTTCAACGAGGACATCCGTACTAAAAGTGAAAGTCGTATTTTCATTTGCACCTGCACGCCATGGCGCCGCTTTGCTGGTACCATAGTGGAGATCGGCGAAACCATAATGAACCAGTTCGCCCCAGATTTTTCCTTCGCGCCCATTTACAACAGGGCGGTTATAATCAATGCGGACATCTGTCACTCCGATAACTTGAGAAACGGAAGCTTTCCGGTTAGGGCCACCAGGAGGGAAGGTGATTTGGGCGTAGGTGATTGTTGCGCCCAGAATAAGGCACATCATGATAGATAGTAATTTCGTCATAGCAGTTTTTGTTAGAGGGTTGGGTCAAATAGTTTGCCAGGGAGCAATGTCAATTTTTCTTGATTTAAAAGATAATTTAAATACACCACAACGTAGTTACCGTCCGTTTCGGGACGGAAATGTCCGTGAGCGGGCTTTTATTGCAGCGACGTCAATACCAGGGTTGCAAGCGTTGAATGGATTTGATTTCTTGCAGAGGATGAAGGGCTAAGGAACAGGTTTCCCGTTATTGAAAAATTAAA
>CAMLER010000337.1 GCA_946478915.1 uncultured Chryseolinea sp. | reverse complement strand
GATAACGAATAACGGATAACGGATAACGTTCACCTCCCCGCAAGTAGCAAAACTGCGAAGATCACCAAACCAATACTGACCAGTATTACAAAAGAAAATTGAAGGATATCCAGAAATGCGCTAAATGAAAAAGGTTCTCGCTCAAACAGATCGAGCAATTGGAGCAGTGCAATTAAAACGACAAGTGCACACAACGCTACAGCTACTGCAATTGTGTGATGAATTGCTCCCCTCCATCTGTTTTGAATTCCTTTTTCTGAATCAAACAAATGTTTGATTGACACGAGCAGGATTAAAAAACCCGCAATAAAAAAAATTGTAAGGAACGCATTTTGCATACGTGATGACTCAGGCAGTTGAAGAAGGACGGCCCAATTGTTTCAGCTTTAAAACAATATAACTGACCATTGAGATTAGGAAAACAATCAACCCATATAAGACATTAATCAGCGCAACCTTTAGACCTCCCATTATTACCTGGAAAGGGATCACCTGTTCACTTTGTTCCAGGGCATTGAACGCCATAAACAATCCCATTAACGTTCCAAAAGTACCAACCGCGACGGCAAAACCCCCTACGTGTTTAATTGCTTCAATCCACTTCGGATTGATAATTCTTGAAGTAGTTCGGCTATAGATTATAAATCCAATTATTGCAATGTTAACGATAAAGAGGGCCGTCACAGGATGCATATACTCAACTCCGCCGGCAATATAAGTGTCGATGATTTTAGACATAAGGATAAATTTAGATTTAGAAGATTTGAAAGCAAGCTCTTCAATTAAGAATTGAAATATTTTCTTTATCGGCAAACGTGCGCCAACGCGCGGGGGAACGATGCCGAAGGGTAGGATTTGGCGAAAGGGATCCAATTCCGGTTGAAAAGGGAGTTATTCACATCACGAGCCCAAGATCGAACAATATCGTGAAATGATTTGCTGATATTTATATGGATTTCAAATGGACCGCATAGATAAAATACTCGATGAATTCTTTCTAAGGCGCCGCTGGATTGCGCACGCATGCTTCTGGACCATAATTCTTGTGTTCTACGTTCTCTTCTTTGGAAGAAAAAGTAACAACTATACCCTAACCCTATTCTTTGTGGGCTTGCTTATGCCTGTTACAATAGGTACAACATATTTCGTTAATTATGTCCTTATCCCACGATATTTAATGAACGGACGATACGCATCCTTTGGAATATTTCTCACATACACGCTGCTCGGCTCTTTATTTCTCGAGGCCATCATAGCCATGATCACATTTATTGTGGTAGCGAAGGTGAGCATTAAAAAAATGAGCCCGGCATCTATCGATATTGTATTTCTGTTAACGTCACTTCTAATGGTTATTTTCCTGGCCAGCGGCATTAAAATGTTATTGCACTGGAAAAAATCCAAAGAAGATTATCAAAAATTAATGCGAGAAAAAATTGAAACAGAATTAAAATTTTTGAAATCTCAACTGAACCCCCACTTTCTTTTCAATACCTTAAACAATCTATACTACCTGTCGTCTGTGAAATCTGATAAAGCACCTCAGGCTATTCTATCGCTAAGCAGGGTGCTTGACTACGTGCTGAAAGAAGGAAAATCAACTTTTGTATCGCTGGAGCGTGAACTCAAACATCTTGAAAATTATGTGGCTTTAGAGTTATTGCGGTACGAAGACAGGGTTGACATTAAGATCGACATCTCCGGCCCTGTTGAAAGGCATACAATTGGACCGATGATTCTCATTACTTTAATGGAAAATGCGTTTAAACATGGTGTCATGACTGTAGCTCAGAAGTCCTGGATAAAGATGCAGGTAAGGTGCGATGACAGAACGGTAGCTATAGAGATCAGCAATTCAAGAAAGACCTCATCCAACGGTTATGGTATAGGTTTAGACAATCTTTCGAATCAGTTGAAACATCTGTATGGCAACGGGTTTCGATTATCGATTAAAGATGATGATGCCGATGCCTTTGGAGTATCATTGACTTTATTCAAATAGCGTATGAAATACAAGTACCTTATCGTTGATGATGAACCGTTAGCACGGAAATTGATTGCGTCTCACACATCAAAAATTGAAGGACTTGAGTTAGTGGGCGAATGCGGCAGCGCACTCGAAGCAAGCAATCTTTTGCGTAATAAATCGGCAGATCTCATTTTTCTTGATATTCAAATGCCGGAATTAAATGGATTGAAATTCTTGTCCAGTCTTAACCATCCGCCATCGATCATTATTACAACCGCCTTTCGCGAGTATGGACCCGAGGCATTTGAACTTGATGTAATCGATTATTTGATGAAACCGATTTCATTTGAAAGATTACTTAAGGGCGTCAATAGGTTTTTTGAGCGGCGAACGCCACTGCCGTCATCCGTTGTATCCGGCAACGAAGAAGAATTTGTATACCTGCGCGCCGATCGGAAGATGCATAAGATTCGGTTATCCGAAATTCTTTACATTGAAAGTCTTGATGACTACGTAAAAGTGTTTCTACGAAACAAAATGCTTATTACAAGAGAGAATATTACTACACTGGAAAGCAGACTTCCATTAGACGATTTTGTCAGAATCCATCGCTCATTCCTCGTTTCATCAAAGATGGTTGTAGCCATTGCTTCCGATGGCGTTGAAATCGCCAATAAAGTTCTCCCTTTTGGCCGCGCATTTAAACAAAGTGCATTAGCGTCATTGAAAATCAGAATGTGAGTTGCGGGCTTGCCCGGAAATAGTTTTCAAAAATCTTCAGGCAGATGCAACCCTTGGGAAGTTTCATTAGTCTTATAAACGTTCGAAATCGCTCATCAAATTGTATTTATGAACGCCTTTAAAACCGAAAACAGGCTTGAGGCGCTCATATCCATTAAATGCGCGGTGGCATTCTAATTGACCCCAATCTCTATCATTATCCAAATCTTAACATCCAACAAGCTATGAAGAAAGTCCTAATTCTGTTGTTTCCCGTTCTTATTGCCTTTGTGACGCAAGCTCAGGATGGAGAACCGTTTATTAAAAAATCGTTTGCCAATGAGTCGGTCGACAACGTCTACGCACGCACTTCTGGGGGTAGCATTTCTGTTCAGGGCGGAGAAGGCCCGACCCGGGTCGAAGTTTTCATACGCGGAAATAATGGGCGCAATCTTTCGGAAAGCGAAATAAAGGAACGCATTCTCGAGGATTATAAACTTGTCATCAAAGTCGAGGACAACGAATTAAAAGTGACAGCAGAGCCAAAAGACAAGTTTTTCAACTGGAAAAATGCTTTAAGCATTTCCTTTAAGCTTTACGTTCCAACCAATGTATCGACAGATTTGGGAACAAGCGGTGGCAGTATCAGCATGCGCAATCTTTCAGGGCGACAGAATTTCTCAACCAGTGGGGGAAGTCTCCGGCTCGACAAGCTTAGCGGCCAAATCAAGGGTCGTACTTCTGGCGGAAGTATTGAAGTAAGCAATGCAAAAGACAATGTAGACCTGTCTACTAGCGGCGGAAGTATCAATGCTGAGAACTGCAGTGGCACGGTTTCCCTTTCAACTTCCGGTGGTTCAATCAAACTTGACAACTTGAGTGGGACGATAAAGGCAAATACCAGCGGTGGCCCTATACGCGGAAATAAAATACGAGGTGAATTGACCGCACATACATCGGGAGGAAGTATTGATCTGCATGGATTAGAATGCAGTGTTGACGCGTCGACCAGCGGTGGAAGCATGGATATCGAAGTGATAAAACTGGAGGAATTCGTAACAGTACACAATTCTGGCGGAAGTGTCGACTTACGTCTTCCTGCCAATAAGGGCCTTGACCTTAAACTTCGTGGAAACCGCATTCACTTTGAAAACATGCAAAATTTCAGTGGCAACAAGGAAGACAATAAAGTAGATGGGAAAATTAATGGCGGCGGCATCCCCATTAGTGTGCAAACCAGTGGAAGGGTTTCGATAGCTTTGAACTAATTATCAAATTCTCTAAGGCGCGCGCGGTGGAATCATCGCGCGCTTTTTTTTGTTCAAGAGACGAGAAGAAGATTTGACATCTGTGGAATCCACTGACTTACAGTATAATCGCAGATTACCTTCAACCTTTTGTTCTGCAAGGTGGATTCAGACTATTGAGGTCCATGAATTAATTCTTAGTCTTGCTCAATACGATGTCGAAGCAATCTCTCAGTAGACTTTTTACTGGCGAAAAAATTGTGGTTTCATCCGGCAAGTAGTTGATTTCATGTAGATAATCGTCCACATCAATAATATCAAATACATCTTGCACTGAATGAAAAGGGTAATAACATGCTGGAATAGTTTTTGAATGGTTTAAGAAAACGAAGGGTATGAAAACGATGATCAACTTGCACGAAGAGGAAGAAATAGACAAAATTCACATGGATGAAAATTACGAGGTTCAGGCATGGTGCGAAATGTTCGAAGTGACGGTATTTGATCTTAAACAAGCTGTCGCTAAGGTTGGACCCAGTGCAATTAAAGTGAAACATTATTTTGAGGAAAGAATAAGAAATCAAGGAAGCCAGAGAGCCATCTGACACTTCGGGATATTACCTATTACCATAAGCACTATTCGGCAAATAAATCCCGGTAGAATCCTGCCTAAATTTCGTGTTTCAAACTCCCCGATAGCTAATATGTCACCGGGAGCTCAATTATTTCCCAGGATCTGGGAAAAAACGCGAGTTTGTGCCAATCTGTTGATTTTCCGATTATTATTCCATTAATTAAGTTGATTTCCAACCTATACCCATGATACCCATTCCTGCCGCCCTCCTATTACTTTTCATTTACTGCATTGAATCAAGCGGCCAGCATCCACTCATTGGAACGTGGGAAATGGTGTCTATTAAAGGAATAAATGCTGAAGGAGAAAAATTTTCAGCCGATACCTCAACCATTCGGGAGGTTAAAGTCATCACGCCTACTCACTACATATTGATAGCACACGACGTCGAAGGGGATTCTCTGGTATTTAACCGATGCTATGCCGGTACCGTCGAATTCGATGACAATAAATATAACGAAATGCCTTTGCTTTCGTCGGCTCCAATATTTGACAATGTCAAGACAGATTTTACCTGGAAGGTCGAAGGCGACCATTTTACGCAGTCCGGAACGTTGGTCCGGCCTGACGGAAAAAAAATAGTCATTGAAGAACTTGTCTTTCACCGCGTAAAATCCCCGAATGAGTTTCCAGACAATCTAACTATTGGCACCTGGAGATTGGTATCAACAACTTACACCCGGACTGATGGATCAACGCATTCTGATACGCAAGAAAGTGTGAATGCACTCCAGTTCATCACGCCAACGCACTGGATGTACGTCAGCAGCAAAGAAAAGAAATTTGAGCACGCCATGGGCGGAACGTATACTAAGCACGGCGAGAAATATCTATTAAATCTGGATTATGCATCCTTCTCGAAAACGCGTTTTGGAAAAACTGAAATGAAAGAAAAACTGCTTGGAGATACACTTACTTTAACTGGCGTAAGCGTCTTTCCTGATGGAAAGAAATTTACCTGGGAAGATGTGCTTCAACGGGTTAAATGACGTTGCACTTATTGAGTTTCAAGTTTAAGTTTGAGGTTTAAGGTTAGGAGTTTTCCCTTACCCTATACCTTATACCTATTTCCCACCCTTACCTCGCCTGACAGTTACCTGCTGCCCTCCAATTCCCCAATTATCAGTATTAACTTCGTCTATGACTACAACAGTGGTCTCCGGATTCTTATTTAATACCTTCTGGAGAAGTTCTGTCACTCCCTTAATCAACTCAGCTTTTTGCTGCGAGGTTACACCATCATCTGTTACCTTAATATTTACGTATGGCATGTTAATAAAAAAATTAGTTTGTGCCTTGCTCTTTTAATCGGCCTGCATTCCCACGGCCCACATATTACCTTGAAAATCTTTAAAACTTCCCCTGATGTCAGGGTCACCTGGTTTGTTTACTGGTTCTTCTACTACCTGACAACCAAGTTCGACGGCTTTGCGGAACACCTTGTGCACATCCGGGACATAGACATGGATTAGTAGGTTG
>CAMLER010000336.1 GCA_946478915.1 uncultured Chryseolinea sp. | reverse complement strand
GGCTCAGCCCATGCAAAACGAAAGTACGGAATGGAACGAAAGCTCATTTACCTTTATCCCAGATGGCCCTGAGGGGTGGGCGCAGGTTCATTTTCCTCAGTTTTTAAAGGATGAGACACTAGGATTGGTTCAGGATGCTGCCATAAGGCGCCTTAAATTTCAGGAAACCGTTACTGATATCGATATTCGGACATACGGGTCTAACCATCCCGCATTGAACACCGATGTCAGTATCAAGGTTAACAACGAAGAATTTAACCTGACACAGCAAGGATTTATTTGCCGCGATAACTCGATAAATCTGATTGCATTCGACAAGAATTCGGCAACACCATATATAGGCGTCAAATTCAAGTGGTATAACCGTGCAAACAGGGCCTGTGGCCGTGAGCCGTGGATCATCAACAATTATGTGCCGGGCGATATGGTCACCGGCGACGGGTTCGACATGATCCAATTTGTCAATAATGTTCAAGAAGGAGACTCAGTGGTAATGTTTAGCATTGGAGATGCGCAATACAGCGCGTGGCCCGCGGCAGCCAAAAGTAAATTGGGTGAATTGGGGCTTTCTGTTGCTCAGATCGATGGATTGACGCCTGGCGAACCCGTTGTAATCTTTGCACGAAAAGGATTAGCGCCCGGCTCCGCTACAATAGTAAAAAGTTCCGGGACCCCTGCAGAGATTCAGGAATTGAATGTAGATCGGACAGTGACCGGACGCTACTCGTCGGGCGAAATGACCTCAACCTTGATCGGCCCCGCCTTGAGCTGGCAATCGCTAAGTTCAAAATCACGCGAAGTAAACACAACGGACCAGGTATCCTTTGATATTATTGGCGTGCGCTTTACGGGGGAAGAAGAGATGTTATTAAACGACGTAACAGGTTACCAGGATTTGTCAGGCATTGAAGCAAATGCCTTCCCATATTTGAAGATTTTTTTTAAGGTCGAAGATGAGCAAGACCTTACGGCAAGCCAGCTTCAAAACTGGATTGTCGCATTTACCCCGGTCCCTGATGGTCTTCTGGTTTTCGACGGCTCCGTTGAACCGCAGACCATTAACGAAGGCGAGCAGTGGATTGGTGAATACAACTTTGTAAATATCACCGATAAACCTTTCCCTGATTCATTGCAAGTGCACACTGAATTTTTCAATCAAACGCTTCGGGTTTCTGAGCCCGGATTGATCAGGATAAAAGCACCACTTCCCGGCGATACAACAAGGTTTTCATTATCGCTGAATACGCTTGGTAAGGCAGGGCTCAATGATGTTCAAGTCTATGTCAATCCAAAAAAAGTACCGGAACAATACTATGACAATAACCTCTTGCAGCTGCGCGACTACGTTCTGGTAGAAGAGGAAACTATTAAGCCTGTATTGGACGTATCCGTCGACGGACGATATATCGAGAACAGGGACTTTGTTACTTCCAGCCCATTGATTGTCATCAAGGTCTTTGATGAGAATAAGCATATTCTGAAAATTGATACTTCGGGAATGAAGCTTTTTCTTGCGCCGCCTTGCGCTTCTGAACCGTGCGCGCTTCTTCCTGTCTCCCTCTCGAGTCCTCAGGTCCAGTGGCATGCAGCGACGGAAACCACCCCCTTCGCCATAGAATTTCAACCGTCTGGGCTAGTCGATGGCGTTTATACTTTGCGCGTGGAAGCGAAAGATGGAAAAAATAATTCTAGCGGTACCGTCCCATATCAGATTCAGTTCACTGTCAAGAATGAAACTTCACTTACCATTTCCGATCCATACCCCAATCCCTTCTCAACCAGTTTGTATTTTAAGATTGTTATCACCGGCGACAATGTTCCAGATGCCTTTGATATGCAGGTTATTACAGCGAACGGTAAGTTAGTGACGCACTATGGGAACTATAGCGAAGTACCTTTCCACGTGGGTACAAACCTCCTCATGTGGGACGGCACGGATCAGGGTGGCAATAAGCTTCCCGGGGGAGTCTACATCTATAAGATGATGATTTACATCAAGGACAAGATCGTCGAAAAAATCGGTAAGGTTGTTCTGGTACCATAACCACCTGGCTAGGGGGTTAGGTTACTGGTATACAGTGTCATCTTATTCAAATCGACCTTGGTTACGTGCTTGACGCGTAGCGGATCTACCGGTGTCCAGCGATTTACGTAATAGATCTCAACCGATTTACCAGCAAGTCTTTTCTTCAACTCGCCAAATGTGAGATCTTTTTTCAGGTCCTTCTTTATATAGTAGAACCTGTCATCGTCCTTAAGCTTGAACACGATATTTTTTTGCCTCGTCTCCAATACCTCTTCGATTATACCAAGGGCGCGAATGGTGTTGTCCGGTTCCTTGGGTGGCGCTGATCTGAATATTATTCCTAACGTGATCATTAACAACGCGAAAATGCTTGCGACAACTAGTTTTTTTGTATACATATTGGTTCAACGATGTCTCAAAGATAATTAACGAGTCGGATAGCATAACGTTCTACTACCCGATTCATTACAAACTTTCGTTAGTAAAAAATAATTTTTACTGTTTTAGGCAAAAACCTTGCCTTTTACCAAACTTTATCGTTTAATTTTGCATTACATATCGAAACCAAAATAAACAGCGAATGATCTTTCTCTAACGTTCAACTTAAACGACAGTAAAGAAATTGAAAACATTGTTCACCATTATCTCAGCAGCAGTAGCTGCTTTCCACTCTAAGAGAACTGTTCAGTTCTGTCCAGCCTGCACGGTGACCAGGCGCCCACGACCTACGCGCTTTGTGCGTATCTGATATATCCAGCCAACTCATTTAATATGACGTAATGTCAAGGACATTGCGCTCTGGTGCTTCTGGCACGGTTGTTATAATCACTCACAACAACTTTTAATAGAAATTGGAAAATCAAAAACTCATTGTCAGAATAGCAACGTCTGACGATATATTTCATGCTGAAACCATCACTAAAGAGATGGAAGAATCAGCCAAAGCGCGAGGCACTGGAATAGCCAAGCGTTCACCAGCCTACATTGAACAAAAGATGAAGGAAGGCAAAGCTGTTATTGCCACTACCGCAGATAACCAATGGGTTGGATTTTGTTACATAGAAGCGTGGCAACATGGGAAATATGTAGCCAATTCTGGACTAATTGTAGCACCTGCTTTCCGGAAGACCGGAGTAGCAACTGAAATAAAGAAGAAGGTCTTTCAACTTTCCAGAGAGAAATATCCTGATGCCAAAATTTTTGGTCTGACGACTGGTTTGGCGGTGATGAAGATTAATTCGGACCTTGGATACGAGCCTGTAACGTACTCTGAGCTCACTACTGATGAGGAGTTCTGGAAGGGATGCCAGAGCTGCGTCAACTATGAAATTCTTATGAGCAAGGAGAGAAAGAACTGCATGTGCACTGCTATGCTGTTTGATCCCGCGGAGGCTGAAGCCAAAATTAAGGCTGCCGAATTGGCGAAAGCCGAAGCAAAAGCTTCTCAGCCACAACCTCAGCTGGTAGCGAATGAACATACAAACCATCGCCACCGTGCCTTCAAAGGCAATCAGAAATTGTTTGAACGATGGCTTCGATTCAAGCAGTTCGTATTGCTGAAATCCTTTCGCAGAAAGGAGCCTGTCAATGTAGATCCTTCCCTGAAGAGGAAGTCTTTACTCGGCATATTTTTTTGGTAATCCAACATTGATGTTTGAAATTACGCGCACGCATCCCTATGGGATGCGGTATGCGCTTGTTTTATAAGATCCTTGAACCATTCTAATATATTAAGATGAAAAAAAAAGTAGTTGTAGCCTTCAGTGGTGGTTTGGATACATCCTATTGTGTGAAGTATCTCAGTGAAGACAAAGGTTTTGAGGTTCATACCATTACAGTGAATACAGGCGGTTTCGACGATGAGGAGGTAAAATCCATTGAACAGCGGGCTAGCAACCTCGGCGTGGCTTCTCACCGAACTATCGACGAGACCAAAAATTATTACGACAAGGTCATCCGGTATCTTATTTACGGCAACATACTAAAGAACAATACCTATCCGCTGAGCGTAAGCGCTGAGCGCATGTCGCAGGCGTTAGCAACGGCCAACTACGCAAAAGAAATAAAAGCGGATGCCGTCGCTCACGGCAGTACGGGTGCAGGCAACGACCAGGTGAGATTCGACATGATCTTTCATGTGCTTATTCCTGGCGTGGAAATTATAACGCCGATTCGCGACCTAAAACTTTCGCGGGAGGAAGAGATAAACTACCTAAAGTCAAAAGGGATCCAGATGAATTTTGAGAAGGCGATGTACTCCATCAACAAGGGTATTTGGGGTACTTCAGTCGGAGGGAAAGAAACGCTAAAGTCAATGGGCATGCTGCCGGAATCCGCATGGCCTACTCAGGTAACTAAGTCAAACACGGAAGAAGTCACACTCCGTTTTGAAAAGGGAGAGTTAAGAAAAATTAATCAGGAAACGTTTGGTCATCCGGTTGATGCAATTCAGACACTGCAGAAAATGGCGGGACCTTATGGAATAGGCCGCGACATTCATATCGGCGATACCATAATTGGAATAAAAGGGAGAGTGGGATTTGAAGCCGCGGCACCTATGGTAGTGATCAAAGCGCATCATGCTCTTGAGAAACATGTATTGACGAAATGGCAATTAACATGGAAGGATCAGTTGGCACAATTCTACGGCAACTGGTTGCACGAAGGCCAGTATCTTGACCCGGTAATGCGCGACATAGAAGCATATTTAACCAGCACGCAATTACAGGTTACCGGTGAGGTTAAAATACAACTGTTCCCATACCGGTTCCAGGTGACCGGTATCGATTCCCCGAACGACCTGATGTCGTCGAAGTTTGGGAAGTATGGCGAAATGAATCTCGGTTGGACAGGGGATGACGTGAGAGGGTTCTCCAAGATATTTGGAAATCAAACTATGATCTATCACCAGGTAAGAGCAGAAAATTCCAAAGCTGAATCATGAAAAAAGTTAAAGTCGGAATAGTAGGTGGCGCAGGCTATACAGGAGGTGAAACGATTAGATTATTATTGAATCACCCGGCGGTCGAATTAAATTTTGTTCATAGCAGGAGCAATGCAGGCAACCCATTATATCAAGTTCATCCTGATCTGATTGGAGAAACAGAATTAACATTTACCGATACACTGGAAACCGTCGATGTTCTCTTCCTATGTCTCGGTCATGGTGAAAGCAAAAAGTTCGTCCAGGAGAACAGTATTTCTTCTGCAACTAAAATTATTGACCTCAGTCAGGATTTTCGTCTCGGTGAAACCGCAGGAGAGAGATTGTTTGTATATGGTTTGCCGGAGGTTAATAGGGATTCACTGAAATCTGCCCAAAATGTGGCAAACCCGGGATGTTTTGCAACGGCCATTGAGCTCGGCCTTATTCCGCTGGCAAATGCCGGCATATTGAAAGATACTTTTACAACGGGAATAACGGGGTCGACAGGCGCAGGACAAAAGTTACAGAGCACAACCCAATTCACATGGCGTGTCAATAACATATCGGCTTATAAAACGCTGACGCACCAACACCTTAAAGAAATAAACCAAACCCTCAGGCAGTTGCAGCCCGAATTTAACGGCGAGGTGAATTTTATACCCTGGCGGGGAGATTTTTCGCGGGGCATTTACGTAAGCTCTTGTGTTTCTGTTGATGCATCACTTGACGAGGTAAGAAAGCTTTATCATGACTTCTACAAGGATCATCCATTCACCGTCGTGAGCGATGTCATGATAGATCTGAAGCAAGTCGTGAACACTAACAAATGTCTTATCGGATTGGAAAAAGAAAATGGCAAACTCGTCATACACTCCGCTATCGACAACTTGCTGAAAGGTGCCTCCGGCCAGGCCGTTCAGAATATGAATTTGATGTGTGGATTTGAGGAGACGGCAGGGCTGAGGCTGAAGAGTACGGTCTTTTGAGGCTCAACGCATAACGCAAAACGTAAAACGCCAGTGCAGCGCATTTGATTTTAATTACCGTTATATGAAAGATTTTAGAAAACTCGTTGTTTGGGAGAAGTCCCATAAGCTCACTTTGCTTA
>CAMLER010000335.1 GCA_946478915.1 uncultured Chryseolinea sp. | reverse complement strand
TTCATCATTCGCTTCTGTTGTCCATGGATAGGCTGTTTCCAAATTCATGACAGGCCTTCCAAACTTGTCGCTCAACATTTTGATGTTATCTGAAAGCTGATCTATCCCAACCGTTGTATGCCATAACGGATAGTACGACATCCCGATTATGTCAAAGTCAGTAACATTTCCGCCGCTGGTTGAAGTTATGTTGTCAAACCACCACTCTACATTTTTGGGATCCGCCACATGCAAAATAATCTTGGTTTTTATTGATGATAATTCGGTGGACGCGCGTACTGCCGAGATTGCTCTTCTCAAAATGCTTCCCATTCGATCCCAATTTCCTTCGCACACGTTACAAGATGGGAAACCCTCCGGGGAATTTGTGAATAGCATCCCACAATTTGTTTCATTTCCAATCTGAACAAATTCAGGAATAAGTCCCTTGGTTGCGAGGGTCTGAAATATCCTGGAAGTGTACTGATAAACAGAATCGCCTAATACCTCAATGGTCTGAATTTCACGCCATGCCTGGGGAATTTCCTGTTTGCCTGGATCAGCCCATGTATCAGAATAATGTAAATCGAGCAATACTGCCATCCCCTGTGCCTTCGCCAACGAAATTGATTTCGAAACATCAGCGAGGTCGTTATACATCTGCGTTGCTGCATTACCATAGACCTCTTTTGTCCATTGCGGGTTGTGCCATAACCTCAGTCTTACCACATCTGTACCGTGGTCTTTAAAAATTTTATAGGGAGATGAAACCACGCCATTATCCCTGTATACTCCCTGATGATCCAGCACCTGATTTACGTTGGAAAGGTCGGCACCAAAAAAGAATTCTCCCTCGGAAGGATTTTTGGAATTATCAGCAGTATCATCCTTGCAGGATAAAATCATTGTAACGGATAGCATTACAAAGATTAAAGGAGCTTGTATTTTCATCTGCAACTGATTCGTAATTACGGGTTTTGTATAATGCCGACTTTGCAAGGGATTTGGAAAACCTCATCCTTGCCAAGTCAACCTGAAGTTAATATTTATTTAATGAGTATTTCCCGGAACGAATTGCCTGATCCAGGTGCATTGAAGGTACACGCAGCCGGACGTTCGATGAGCAACTGCGTACTTAACAATTACCTTCCCCCTGAATGCAGGGGTATACTCCCGGAAAACAGCTAATCATCTTTTTCCTATTTGAAAAAAGATTCACTGTTTTCTGAAATTTTGTCGTTTTGACTACGTTCTAAAAGATGAAAATTCGGAAAATAATGTAGCTTCGTCCGCGAGTTAGGTTAGTGAGAGGACAGCGCCGTTTTTCAGTGAGTATACCTCACGTTGTATTAGTGATAATAGGAATGAACATCCTCAAAAATTTTATCAAACTGGTTTTTGGAATACCAAATACAGACCCCATCCCACCATTCCAGGTGTTGATCTTTTTCGTTTTAATGACAGTAGTGGTAATATTGTTTGTTGCTTTTCAATGAATAGCTTAAGGTTTGAAGTTGATGTTAGGCCGCTGTCCTTGTCATTCATTATGGGCTAACAGATACCAACAATTATTTATCTTCGTATACTTGCAGCTCAACGATGTTAAGACTAATCCTCCTTGTACTTATTGTTTGCGTGCAAACGGCGTTTGGTCAGTCTGATTCTATTTACATTTGGCCTCGTTCGGTACCTGGCGAAATGAAGGCAAAACTCCCACCAATAGCTACCACGTTGCAGGATGGCAGTATAAGGGTAGTCGAAATTACAAATCCTTTCCTGGCTGTCTTCAAGCCGCAAGTCAGCAATAGAAAAGCCTTTATTATTTGTCCGGGTGGCGCGTATGTTCGTCTTGCTGTTCACAAGGAAGGGTACACGGTAGCGTCCTGGTTATCCCGGTTGGGCTACACGGTTTTTGTATTGCAGTATAGGGTACCCGACAAACGCGAGGGCGCATTGCAAGATTTGCAGCGTTCGATAAGGCTTATCCGGTTTCGCGCAAAAGAATTTGGTATCGATCCAGACAAAATAGCTGCCATGGGTTTTTCTGCCGGGGCACATGTCGTAGCAACAGCCGGACTAACGAAAGTTTCACCGACTTATCCCGTGCAGGATGATGTGGACCGGCTTTCTCCCGTACCCGACCGCATGGTTACCATCTACCCTGCCTATCTGGCTGAGAAGCCTGGCCTCACTTTGTCATCCGAACTGAAACCTGATTCGTCAACGGTAGAAACCTTCATCTTTCAGACCATGGATGATCAACTCGCCCCAAGTTCATTTGCTCTGGCAACCGCTTTGAGGAATGCCGGCGCGAATGTTGAATTGCATATTTTACCCGGGGGTGGTCATGGCTACGGTATGGATCCCGGTAACAAAGCCGCCGAAGCCTGGCCTAAATTACTGGAGACATGGCTGGCTGAACATTTCTGAGATTTAGATCTTAATGTTTGCCGTTAGAATAGTAGTCAAATACTTTTTTCGAAATCTGAGCCATTAATGTTTCCAGGGTTTCAACAGATTCTGTTGTTTCCGTAATCAATAACGCTATGCATACATGCTGGCCATCGGCAAGCGTGATAATGCCGACATCGTTCACGGCGCTGATGACATCCCGCCTTCCTCCCATCCCTGTCTTATGAGCCACCGGAGTACCTTGTGGCAATAGCCCCTTTATTCTATTCTTTCCCGTGATTGTTCCTTCCATTATATCGCGTAGCGCTGCGGTAGATCTTGGAGAAACTATTTCGCCTTTATAGAACAGCGCCAATAATTTGGCCATTGCACGCGGTGTTGTCCAGTTTGCGAACTGGGCATCCCAATTTTCGTGCATTTCCCTTTCTGTGTTTTTGATGGAAATCTCATTAATTCCCAGTTCGGTGACATAATCATTCACTTTAGCCGGACCCCCAAGCTGTTGAAAAAGTATATCGCAGGCGTTGTTATCGCTGCTCGCGACGGAATATGAAATCAGTTCTTTGATCGTCAAGTAAGTATTTCCATTGGGATACTTAGTTGCAATCGGGCTCCACGTATTGGGGATGTAATCATTTTTATCGATCATCACCTTGGTCTCCAGCGACAGTTTTCCTTCATCGACCTCGTGTAAAACCGCAAGGGCCTGATGAAATTTATACACGCTTTGCATTGGGAAATGACCAACGCCATTAACGGAAAGCGAGTCTCCCTTTTCCAAATGCACCACGCCGACACCCACCATGGCATCAACAGCATTAATAAGTCGGTTGATCTCGGCGCGCAACTCGGTCTGGCTATACGCATTTTTGCTCAATATGATAGCCAAGAGTAATGTACCAGTCATTCTCAGGATGATAATCATGATTGTTTCAGTGTTACAGAGGGGTTGATCAAGGAGGTCTTTACGCAGCTGTAAGAAATTGTTGCAATGACAATCGTTGTGATTGAAGCCATTGGTATTAAGAAATCAGTTCCATTTAGATCGATGGCAAATGCAAAATTCTGCAACCATTCGTTCATCGCGTACCATGTGATTAATGAACCAAGAAGGCACGAGAAGCATGCAATAACCAGATATCCCTTTGCCAGAAGTATAGTGACATTTACAATACTCGCCCCCAATATTTTCCGAACAGCCATTTCCCGGGTCCTCCGCTGCACATTGTAGTATGAGAGGGCAAACAGCCCAAAACATGCAATCAAAATGGCAAGCATTGCAAAGTATTTTGTAAGAGTTTCAAATTTAGCGATCGATCTGTACTGACGATCGTATACTGTTTCCAGAAAGGAATATTCAAACGGACTTCCTGGAAAAATCTTGTCCAGTTCTTTTGATGCGTCTTTCAGGGCCAATGTATTGAACCCATCGGTAAACTTTATCGAAATGAACCCTGGTGCTGCAGGTCTGTATGTAAGCATTATGGGCTCGAACATTTCCTTTAGAAAGAGGTGATTGTAATTGCCTATCACACCAATCACTTCATATTCCCTACCCTGCCAATGAATTCGATGGTTCACAGCTTCGGACGGCGAATCGAACTTGAGGGTTTGGATCGCAGCTTCATTAAGAATAACGGAGGGGATACTGGTATCGCGGTTGAAATTACTACCAGCTATGAGCCGAATATTATATGTATTTATGAAGCTTTCATCCACGCTCAGGTAAAAAATATTATTTCCTTCCAGTTCCGGACCCACCACCCTCTGTACGCCACTTGAAGTCCGTATTGGCGTGCCAGGAATAGACGAAGTAAACGAAACATCTTCGACATAAGTTTTAGTGAGCATTCGATCTTTAAAGAGGCGAAGCCGCTCCGAATAGCTATCGTCGCGGTCGCCAGGGCAACGTATTGCAACGCAGCCACTAAGTTCCATCCCCAGGTCAGCGGATTTCATAAATCTAATCTGCCTGTCGATTATAAAAGTACATGACACAATAACAAACGACACGATGAATTGAAAATAGACGAGAGATTTTTTGAAGAAGAGGCCATCTCTGGGTTTCTGCAATTTTCCTGCGAGGATGCCAGATGAACGGTAAGATGAGAGGACAACGGACGGATATAAGCCCGCAATGATATTTCCAACAAAAATACCCGAGAATATAATCATCGAATAACGAAGGCCATCCTCTGTTACAGATGAAATATCCATTTCCAGCCATTGACCAAAGGAATGTTGAACCAGGATGAAAAGGGCTGCAGAAAGAACAAATGCGGCCCCGGTGATCAATAGTGACTCAGAAAAGAACTGTACAACGAGGTGGGCACGCGTAGAACCCAGCACCTTCTTAATACTAATCTCATTAACCCTGTCCATGGCAACAGCGAGGAACATGTTCACATAGTTGATCCACGTCATAAACAAGAGCATGAATGCAATGATCGTCAGGAAGGTAAGATGCAAGACCGATCCACCTTCCTGTAGTTCTTCTCGCAATTTTGATGTCAGATGGATCTTCTTTAATGGCTGCAAAAAAATTGAAATATGTGAATCGTCACCATAAAGTTTTTTTATTAGTCGCTCGAATTTCGGAGCAATAAATTCATTGGACAGTGTACCGTCGGCCAAAACATACGTATAAAACTGGCTCCAACCCATATTATCTTCCAGCCTGGGGGAATTAATAGTCGCATATGATATCAAATAATCGAATTGGATGTGAGAGTTTAATGGCACATCTTCCAGGATCGCGGTAACAATATGGTCCTCTTTGGCGCCGGTGTCAACAAGTATCGAGGACCCCACGATTTGATCATCTGATATTCCTTTAAATATTTTCGTCGCAAATGAACGTGTTATCGCGATCGACTTTGGCTTGTCGAAAGGATTCTTGTTTCCCTGTAAAACTCTGAATGAAAAGATCTGTAAGAATGTCGAATCAACAAAAAATCCTCTGTCTTGATTTGCACTGTATTTTAGTGAACCATTCCGAAAGACTGAAAAAATACAATGTTGCTTAACCGTAAGCACAGGAACAAATCGGGTAAAGGATTCGACCTCCTTTACTTCGTCCAGAATTACCGGCCCCAAGGCAGGAACACTAGAGGCATAGACACTTGAATTGTTTCCTTTATAGTCAGTTTCCCCCCAATCAAATGCCACCCGGTAGATGTGGTCACCACGTTCATGGAATGCGTCGTAGCTCCTCTCGAACGCAACATACTGCATGATGAGCAGAAAGCTCGTTAAGCCGACTCCGAGCGACAATATATTGGTAATCGCGAAAGCCTTTCGCTTTGATAAACTTCGCAATGCAAGTCGCAAAAAGACGAGGTTCATGATTTCATGCGATAGATTTTTCGACATTCGAAACGGACGATATGGCCTGATGGCCTGCAGCACATCCGCCATGTACAAGATTTTTGCAATCAGGAGTGATTGTTCTTTCAGCCTTTCATAAAATACCTCATCGAGGTCGCCTTCTACTTCTTCAACGAATTCCGCGTGAACGAATCCCTTGAGAATTCTTTTTCCAATGCGCGGTGGATGCCTCCTCATAGAATGTGATTCCTAGTACCGTTGTATTATGACTTTGGGAAGCTGCGACCACATGTGATTTCGTAGTTCCTGTGATTCCCGCAAAACTTTTATTCCTTGTGAGGTAAGT
>CAMLER010000334.1 GCA_946478915.1 uncultured Chryseolinea sp. | reverse complement strand
ATATTGGAGTGAGGCAACATGCCCGGCCGGCCAAGCAACCGTGTTCTATCGCAATGGCAATTATCTTCACAACAACTACTGCCTGAACAATACGCTAGACGGAAAATGGAGTTGGATCGTACAGGATGATGAGATTATGCTCGAGATCTTTTACAAAGGAATAAAGCAGCGAACATCGATCGTGACAATCATTGAATTATCCGACAGCCTGCTTGTCACACGAGAACGAGAGCAGAATGAGCCGGTGGAAAGCTATTTTGAGCTAAAATACAAGCCAAGGGTAGAGTAGAATCCGGCTGACGCACTCCATTACTGGCAAGGATCACAAAGCGCCGTCTCCGGTCGCCGGGACTCTGTCGGAACTAGAAACTAATTTTCATAAATCGATATTTTTTCGCAGCGTGATCTGGAGACGGAGACTCTGCGTTGCAACTTTGCCGCAAACTCCCCTTAAGGTTGTCGTCATTTCACCTCCCTGGCTCACGAATTTTTTTTCGAATTTTACAGTACCGCATTCATCGAATGTCGCGGTGGACAAGTATCATTCTAAAATGACCTTTATATAAATAATAAAATCATGGCACACGTATCGATTTATCTGAATTTTAACGGTAACGCAGAAGAGGCATTTACTTTTTACAAAAAAGTGTTTAAGACAGAATACTCATCCCCAATCATGCGCATGGGAGATATGCCCGATAACCATGGGATGAATAACCTCACAGCGGCCGACAAAAATAAAGTGATGCACGTTGCTTTGCCGATTCTCGGTGGTACTGAAATCATGGCCACCGATATGCTTGATAGCATGGGCAAAGTTATCGAAGGGAACAACGTAACTATAAGTCTAAACCCCGACACAAAAGGAGAGGCTGACCGTCTGTACAATGAACTTTCGCAAGGTGGTAAGGACAAGGCCGCGCCGCACGACGAATTTTGGGGCTACTGGGGAAGCTGTCAGGACCGGTTCGGTATACGTTGGATGTTCAATGTCTCCAATCTTGGGAGTAACTAGTCCTGCTTTGTCACCTTATGAATAACGACGAATGTACTGCAAGTCCGTCGTGATTTCTTTGTGGATTCGTGGTGCGCCGATAGCCATCGGGTTTGTGACCCAACGACGTTACAACTTGACAAAGTAGAGCTAGTGCTGTTTGTTAGTCTCAAGTGGATTCTGTGATAGACCGCCAGCTTGATTCTATGCTTCGTTGTAGGTCCTACTAACTTAAACTTTCTTTTTAACCGCTGAGGACGTTGGGACAAATGCACGTCGAGGCCACTGAGTATGGATGACATTCCTCTGCTGACTCTCCCTGGCACGGTTGAAAAATTCATAGATAGCTACTCCGGTCTCTGCGTGAATTCCCTCGGCGGACTCTGCGGTAAAATCAGTCTTGATTCTTTGCAATACACCTGGATAGACCATGCGGCTCCAAGTTTAACCCAGGGGATGTGAGTATGAATCAAGATGCCATGCAAGATCCTGGTCTTTAAAAGACCTGTATAGCCACAAAGAGGATCGAAAGAAGTAGTATGCGTACCCTTTCAGTGTGCACCACCTTTTACATTCTTAAGATAAACAGTAGCTAGCCCTGCCAGCACCAGCGCGACAATTGCCCCTATAAACGAATTTATTTGCATCCCAACAACGAATGCTTCATTTGCAGAATTTAGCAACGTTTCACCTTGCGCGGGGTCCAATTTAGATGCGACTGTTACGGCGCCGCCCAGGGTTTCCGTTGCTTCATCGGCAAGCTGACCTGAAATATGTTGTGGCATTTCATTCCTGACTTTCATTCGATATACTGCAGTACCAATACTACCGAGGATAGCGATACCCAACGCCCCTCCAAATTCAGAACTCGTCTCGGAAATTGCCGAAGCAACGCCGGCGCGCTCCGGTGGAGCCGCACCTACAATCAAGTCAGTAGTTAGCGTAATAACTGGCGCAAGTCCGAGCGAATAAAGAAGCATGCCAAGTACGAGAAATTCCACACCTGTCTCGACTTCAACTTGTGTCATCAAACTAAAACCAACAGCCGCAAGTATCAATCCGTACGTAACAACTTTTGCAGGTTGAATTCGATGCGCAAGCGTTGGGGCAAGAACTGACCCTACGATAAAACCCCCGAACGAAGGTACGGCGAGGAAGCCCGCTTCCAGAGGGGGAAATCCCAGTACTAACTGGAGATATTGAAAAATAAAAATGAATCCGCCAAAAGCAATAAACGTGATAAGGGTGTAGATCGTAAGTGCGGCGCTAAACGCGTGCGACCTAAATAAGTTGAGATCGATCATTGGCTGTTTCAATGTTCGCTGACGGCGCACAAATAACCCGCTTACAATTATTCCAACGATAATTGATAAAAACCCATGCAAGACCAGTCCGTCCTCCGCAAACTTTTTCAGACCAAAAATAATTGAAAGCACCCCGCATAGTGACATAAATGCACTCACAAGATCGATGGGGCCCGCATTGGGGTCTTTGAACTCCGGCAGTAGGATAGGCCCTAGCGTCAGAAGCAACATCATAACTGGAATCGCAATGAGAAACACAGATCCCCACTGATAATATTCAAGCAAAATTCCGCCAACGACCGGGCCAAGCGCACCTCCTGCTGAATAACTCGCCACCCAAACGCCGATTGCAAAAGTGCGTTGCTTTGGATCGACGAACATATTTCGTATGAGTGAAAGTGTCGACGGCGCAAGTGTTGCTCCAGCGATTCCTAAGACAGCGCGTGCAACGATCAACATCTCTGGAGTACTGGAGTAAGCAGCAAAAATGGAGGCTAAGCCAAACGCAGCTGCACCAATCATTAATAAGAGTCGTCGTCCAATTCGGTCACCCAACGTTCCCATCGGAATAAGGAAGCCTGCGACCATAAAGCCGTAGATATCGACAATCCATAACAATTCGGAACTGCTGGGCTGCAAGTCAGCGGTCAGGTGTGGAACGGCCAGGTTGAGAACAGTCAAATCCATCGAATATAGAGCGCATGGTAGCGCGATGACCGCGAGGCCAATCCATTCCTTTTTACCGGCGCGTTGTACCATAGAATGGTCTCCCTTTATAATTTGTGTCATGGTTGTTGTTGTTGAACCTCTTATTCAAGTCGGCTGCACAAAACAAAAATGGACAGCATACAGAAATTTCTTTACAGAATTTTTTACTCACAGGGTGTTAATAACGACAACCGGCGCTCTGGATGCATTTTACAGGTGTATTTTAAATATGATACAAAATTTTTTTGAAGATTCCGTAACATCTATTAACTTAACACCGTTAAGCAAAACATTAAAAAGAAATGACTATTAGCACACGGAAGGAGCGCCAGAAAGAAGAGCTGAAGGGTAAGATTCTTCAGGCTGCAAAGGAGTTGTTTATGCAAAAGGGATTCGAAGAGGTGTCCATCAGGAATATAGCCGAGAAAATTGAATACTCTCCGACTACTATTTACCTCTATTTTAAAGATAAGGATGACATTTTCTGTGAACTCCACCGCGAAGGATTTACACTACTAAATCAATATTTTCGTCCGCTGGCACACGTTGCAGACCCCTATGAGCGTCTGAAGGCGATTAACAAGGCATACATCAGTTTTGCTCTTGAAAATGGCGAATTTTATGACTTGATGTTCATAATTAATTCGCCAATGAAGGCCATCCAAAAAGACGAATCGGATTGGGAAGAGGGTAAGCGAGCTTTTGCATTCCTTGTAGATACTATTGAACAATGTATCGCCAAGGGCTACTTCAAGAACATGCGTACCGAAGTAGTTGCTTTTACGGTCTGGTCTATGGTCCACGGAATAGCATCTCTGGAAATAAGAAACAGGTGTCCCGTAGTAGAAGATCTCAATGAAAAGGATTTGGCCCATAAGGCAAGCGATATGGTCAATGAAATACTGGATCGTATGCATGCGGGGATAAAGTAGTTTTTTTTCGCTATTTACTTAACACTGTAAACTAAATGATCAATGGAAACAAGTAGTCTTAAAACCACTATTGCTATAGGGTTATGCCTGGTCGCCGGGTCGACTCTCTCGATGGCGCAGTCATTGGAAGATTACATCCGCGAAGGACTGAAAAACAATCTGGTGCTCGAGCAAAAGAACATTTCTCTTAAGCAGGCACAGCAGTCTCTTAGAATCGCCAAAAGCTATTTTCTACCCAGTATCAACCTGCTGGCTGATTATACTTCCGGTAAAGGAGGCCGCAGCATAGCCATACCGGTAGGAGACATGCTGAATCCGGTTTATCAATCATTAAATCAAATTACTCAGAGCGACAACTTTCCACAGATTGCAAATGTTGAGCAAAATTTTTTTCCAAGGGATTTTTATGATGCCCGTGTTCGTACATCAATACCCCTGATCAATAGCGATCTCCATATCAACCGGGACATTCAGGGCCAGCATGTGGTATTAAAACAATTTGAGGTTGAAGCTTTCCAACGTGAGCTTGTTGAAAACATAAAAACAGCCTATTACAATCTCAAAGCCGCCGAAGCAGGCGTCAGGATTTATGAGAGCGCGCTAGTATTGGTCGAAAAGAATGTTACCATCAATCAATCGTTGGTCGACAATGGCAAAGGCCTTCCTGCAAACTTGCTTCGATCAAAAAGCGAGGCTGAACAGGTAAAAGCCGATCTCAATAGTGCCAGGAATAACGTTGGGAACGCTCAAAAGTATTTCAACTTTTTACTAAACCGGGACCTGGACTCACCTGTCAATACGGACAGTCCCGATAGTCTTCCCGTCATAGACACAATGCTAGACATGGGGCAACGGGAAGAAATACAAATGCTCGTTACAGCGCGTGAGATCAACGAGTCATCCTTGCGTATGAGCCAACTCAATCGCCTTCCGAAAGTAAATGCATTCATGGATCTAGGCAGCCAATCAGAAGGATGGAGATACAATGACAATTCGCGCTATTATCTGGTCGGTGTCCAACTTTCTCTTCCCATCTTTCAAGGCTTTCGCAACGATCAAACTATACGACAGAACCGGCTTGAACTGCAAAAATCAGAGCAGGAACTGCTGCATACACGAAGGAAACTGGAACTCGCAGTATCCGTTGCCAAAAACGAATTCGAGACCACAATACAAAATTACCATGCAGCAGAAGAGCAGCTCAAATCATCAAAAAGCTATTTTCATTTGGTCGACCGGGGATACAAGGAGGGGGTCAATTCCCTCATTGAGTTCCTGGATGCAAGAAATGAATTGACCTCATCTCAGTTGCAACTCAACGTGCGACAACTGGAAGTGCTGACAGCACACGCCCATCTTGAGAGAGAAACTGCATCATACACCTTATCAAACCAATAATTTCATGAAAAAAAATCTTGTGATCATCGCCATCGGGGTATTCAGCTTACTCGCGGTAGCAATGCAATCTTGCACGGACAGCAAAGGTGACATCACGGCGGTTCCACGAAATGCCGAACCCGTCCCTGTGCATATTATGCCGCTTAAGAAGTCGTCCCTATCCACCGTCGTGAAAGCTTCCGGACAACTAACTACGGACGATCAGACCATCTTGGGTTTTAAGACGAGTGGCATAGTCAAAGAAGTTCTTGTTAAGGAAGGCGATTTCGTAAAAAAGGGGCAGGTCCTTGCTACGCTTGATCTTCGGGAAGTAAATACCCATGTGTCACGGGCAAAATTTGGGTACGAAAAAGCTCACCGTGATTTTGAACGTACTAGAAATTTATACAAAGATAGTGTGGCGACCCTGGAGCAGCTCGAAAATACCGAGACAGCATTGGCGGTGGCAAAAGAACAACTAGATGCTGCCTCCTTCAACAAAAGTTTTTCTACCATTCATGCACCAACCAATGGATATGTACTGAGAAAATTTGTCAACGCAGGCCAGGTTGTGGATGTCGGCGACCCGATTCTCATGACGAATGGAGCAGGCAATGGGAAATGGATCTTGAAGATAGGTGTGAGCGACAAACAATGGGCGGCAATCAGCCGTGAGACCGAGGCGGAGGTAACGATAGATGCATTCCCGGGAAAAGTTTATGACGCCGTTGTAATCCGAAAGTCGGAGACAGTCGAC
>CAMLER010000333.1 GCA_946478915.1 uncultured Chryseolinea sp. | reverse complement strand
TACCAATCGCAGGATCGATGGCGAAGCGTATCTCAGGCTCGGCGAAATTTATTATGATACACTCCGCCAGTACGAATTGTCGCAGGCATATTACGACAGCGCCATTACGTCTTTACCTCAGGATTATGAAGGCTATGAAGAAATCAAGACTCGGCAAGAAATCCTGGATGAGTTTGTAAAAAATCTCAACACAATAAAATGGCAGGATAGCCTCCTTCTGATGGCAAACCTCGACTCAGCCGGTCTCCGAATGCGGATAGATTCCGTTTTCCAGGCAAAGAAGGCATTAGAAGAAGCGAACCAGGGCAAGAAAAAGCGAAAGAGATCGAATCGTATAACGATAGAGTCAAACGCGAACAACGTGTTCGCTACTGGTGAAGAGACAGAACAAACCGCAGACTGGTATTTTGGAAACCTTTCTGCGATGAGCCTTGGCCAGTCGGAGTTCAAACGTGTTTGGGGAAATATTCCGCTGGAAGACAATTGGAGAAGATCTTTGCGCATTTCCGGATCAAACGAATCAAATCAATCGGCCGCCGAACCAACAGGGCCACCTGAAACCACGGCTGATCCATCGGAGCCGGCAACTGTTATCGATCCGGTTGCAACGGAATTTGATCGTATAAGCAGCCAGATACCACGAACTGAAGAACAAAAGACAGCTGCATTAAAATTGATCGAGGATGCGTATTATAATCTTGGAGATATTTACTATTTCAAATTGCTGGAGAAAGAAAATGCCGTAATCACCTACAATGAGTTGTTGGATCGATTTCCTGAAACGGACTATGAGCCAGAAATTCTGTATAAGTTGTATCTCTATTACAAAGAAGCTGAAGATTCCAAATCTGAACTTTACGCAACACGCCTGAAGGAGGAGCACCCTAACTCAACCTTTACGAAGATCCTCTTGAACCCCGACTTTTTGAAGGAGTCGGGTGAAGCTGTGGAGAAGCAAAAGCAGTTATACAAGACCGCTTACGAGCACTTTGAAGCAGGAGATTATAAAGCCAGTCTCACCACGATCGATGAAGCGTACGCGATCGGAGAAAATAATTTTACACCAACGTTAGAACTGCTGAAGATCCTCATTGCCGGTAAGACGGAAGACATCAGTCAGTATCAATACATGTTGCAGGAATTCATTAAGAAAAACGCAGAAAATGAGATGGGTGCTTACGCAAAGAAACTCCTTGAAGCATCGCAAAACTTTCAAAAAAGTCAGGAACGTAGAGAAGGTATTCAATATATTCGATCGTTAGAGGAGCCGCATTATTTCCTGATTGTTTACAAGACGGAAGAAAATCTTAGCATGGGTGCGTCATCAGCCCTGTCAAAATTCAACTCGGATAATTTTAAGGAGCTGAAACTGAAGACAAGCAATATGGTGTTCAATGATATGTATACCATCACACTTGTTGCCGATTTACCGGGAATATCAACCGCGCTTGATTACAGGAAGACATTTAACGAAAAGCTGCCAGCACTCATCGAATTCCGAAACCATAAATTCCATAATTTTGTAATAACTAAGGACAATTTCGATATCTTATACAGAACAAAAGGCCTTGATGAGTACCTCAAATTCTTCGAAAAGAACTATCCTGCAGAAATTCAATAGACTTCTGCTGATGAAAAGCAATTGGTTCAGGAGCGCTATAAAAGGCATCTGGATTCTTTTCCTTTGTGTTATCATCGGCGTACCGCTTTACATCTATTCAGTGCGACTAGACTTGTTTGGTCTCTTTGGAGGTATGCCCAGTCTCAAAGCGATCGAGAATCCTGAAAACGATTTGTCCTCCGAATTGATTTCAGCAGATGGCGTCTCTCTGGGAAAATATTTCACGTTTAACAGAAGTCAGGTTACATATGATCAGCTGTCGCCTCAGCTTGTAAATACCTTGTTGTATTCTGAAGACCACCGGTTCTATAATCATTCGGGGTTGGACTTTCAGGCTTATCTCCGCGTACTTTACGGAATTCTCACGTTCAATTCCGGCGCTAAGGGAGGCGGAAGTACAATAACACAGCAGTTAGCGAAGAATCTTTATACCCAAAATCCTGAGTTGGATGGTGCATTGTCGAGATTGGGCAAAGTTCCAAACCGCGTTATTCAAAAGACGAAAGAATGGATGATCGCTCTTCACCTTGAGAGAAATTTCACTAAGGAAGAAATCATAGCGATGTATCTTAACACCAGTGATTTCAGTAGCAATGCGTATGGTATTAAGGTTGCGGCTCAGACATATTTTGGTAAGACACCGGATAGCCTCAACCTTGAAGAGTCGGCCGTGCTGGTGGGAATGCTTCAGGCACCATCCTTCTATAATCCGAAAAGGAATCCCAATAATGCGTTATCCAAACGCAACGAAGTTTTGTTCAAGCTTTTCAAGCACGGGTACATAAAAACGCGCGCTGAGTACGAAGAAATAAAGCTTCGTCCAATAGAGCTGAATTATTCAGTAGAAAATCATAACGCCGGGCTGGCAACATACTTCAGGGCAGTTATTAAAAATGACCTGATGAAATGGTGCAAAGAACATGGTTATGACCTGGAAGAATCTGGTTTAAGAATTTATACAACTATTGATAGCCGGATGCAACGCTATGCGGAAGAAGCTGTGGCAGAAGCGATGAAGCCCCAGCAGAAAATTTTTCATGCGCACTGGAAAAACAAAAATCCATGGATAGACGATGATGGGAATGAGATAAAGGGTTTTTTGGATTCAAGGATCAGACAATCGGTGGCTTACAAGAACCTTGTCAAAAAATACGGAAAGGATAGCGACTCCGTTAAAATCGGATTGAGTATAAAAAAGCCGATGACCATTTTTACCTGGAATGGCGAACGGGACACCCTTTTCAGCTCGCTGGATTCCCTTGATTATTATAAACGATTTCTCCGCGCAGGATTCATGTCAATGGATGCCCAAACTGGCGCCATCAAAGCATGGGTCGGTGATATCAATCACAAATATTTTAAGTACGATCACGTTCGTCAGGGAACGCGGCAGCCTGGTTCTGCATTTAAACCATTTGTTTACGGTGCAGCGATGGAATTAGGCTACAACCCCTGCCTTAAGCTTCAGGATGTATCTCCCACCTTTGTCGTGGCCGGCGGTGCTACATGGACTCCTCCAAACGCTGAAGGTGACAGAGGTACGGGCGAATGGATGACCATGCGCCAGGCATTAGCACAGTCAAAGAACTCGATCACGGCCCAGATCCTTCAGAAGGTTGGCGCCCAAAGCGTCGTTGATTTCGCGCACCGCGTTGGCATTAAAAGCCATTTGGATGCGGTCCCTTCGCTCTGTCTTGGCGTAAGCGACGTTTCATTGTATGAACTCGTTGGCGCGTATAGCACATTCGTTAACCTTGGCATACATACCGAACCATTTTATATTTCGCGTATCGAAGACAAGAATGGAAATGTGATTGAGAACTTTGTACCAAAAATTCGCCAGGCGATCAGCGAACAGACTGCTTTTAAAATGCTGTACATGCTGATGGGTGGTGTGGAGGAGTCGGGGGGTACCTCAGTTGCACTTCCTTACGACTTGAAAAAGGATAACGAAATCGGTGGGAAAACCGGTACAACCAATAACGCATCCGATGGTTGGTACATGGGAGTTACCCACAACCTCGTATCAGGTGCCTGGGTAGGTGGCGACGAGCGTAGTATCCACTATCGCGAATGGTCTTTGGGACAGGGTGGTAGAACAGCAAGACCGATATGGGCGAGCTATATGCTGAAAGTATACGGAGATAAAACTTTGGATTATACTAAGGGACAATTCAGAAGGCCGGCTACAGGAATGGATATGACCATGGATTGTTCGGCCTACGATACGCCTCAAGATTCTCCCGACGACCAAAGTGAACAGTGGGATCCCAATCTTTAAACAATGGCAGCGGATAAGGATGACCGGCTAAGGGAAGTCGTTCAGCGCCTACCGGATACGCCAGGGGTATATAAATTCTACAACCAGGAAGGAATTCTGATCTACATTGGCAAAGCCAAGAGTATCAAGAAACGCGTAAGCAGCTATTTCTCGAAGAGCTCCGGGATCAACCGGAAAACGCTAAGGCTGGTTTCGGAAATCGCCAACATAGACTACACGGTTTCCAACAGCGAATTCGATGCGCTTTTGCTGGAAAACAATTTTATAAAACAAAATCAGCCGAAGTATAATATCCTTCTTAAAGACGACAAGACATTCCCCTACATCTGCATTCTGAAGGAACGCTTTCCACGGATCATCTACACGCGCAAATACCTGCCTGAGCAGGGAGAATACTTCGGTCCATATTCGAGTGTTGTCGCTATGAAAAATGTTCTTGAATTGACCCGCAAGCTATATTCTATCCGTACCTGCAGCTTATTGCTCAGCGAAGCCAACATTGAGCAGCGTAAATTTAAGGTGTGCCTCGAATATCATCTGGGGAATTGTAAAGGACCTTGCGAGAACCTTTATGACGAGAAATCCTATCGGGAAGAGATCGAACAGGCCAGACATATTCTTAAAGGCAACCTTAACATCGTCTACCAATATTTTATCAACCAGATGAAAACGGCGGCTGCAAGCATGGAATTCGAGCGAGCCCAACGTTACAAAGAAAAGCTGGACACCCTTGAACGCTTCCAGGCGAAATCCCTTGTTGTGAATCGTGAGCTTACGGATATTGATGTGTTCTCTATCTCGAGCACCGTCGAGTATGCCTATGTAAATTATCTGCAAATCAAGGAAGGCTCGATTATATACTCAAAAACCATTGAATTGAAAAAAAAGCTGGATGAGCCCGACGAGGAGTTGCTGAGCTTTTCCATCTGGGAATTGCGAAAACAAAGGGAAAGCGACAATAGGGTTATCTATACCAATATACCTGTCGACATACCCGGAGAGGAAGCTGAAAATATAGTTCCCAAGATCGGCGATAAGAGGAAACTGATAGCCCTATCGTTAAAAAATGCCTTGGAACTAAAGAAGGAAAAAGAAATTCTTCGCGAAGGAAAAAAATCGAAGCAGAAGGAAGTTTTGATCACACTCCAGAAAGACCTTCAGTTGCAAAACCTTCCGAATGTTATTGAGTGCTTCGATAATTCGAATATCCAGGGCACCACGCCGGTCGCATCCATGGTGCGCTTCGTTGGTGGCAGGGCGGATAAAAAGGGTTATCGTCATTTCAACATTAAAACCGTAGAAGGCGCAAATGATTTTGCGTCAATGAAAGAGATCGTTTTTCGGCGGTACAGACGAATAATCGATGAAGCTGAGACACTTCCCGACCTGATAGTAGTTGATGGCGGAAAGGGTCAGCTTAGCAGCGCTTGTGAGGCGCTTAAAGAACTAAACATCTATGGCCAGGTGCCGATAATAGGGATTGCCAAGAAGCTGGAAGAGATTTATTATCCCGAAGACCCGTTTCCACTGCACATCAATAAGAAATCGCAGGGGCTGCTTTTGTTGCAGCAGATCCGCGACGAAGCCCACCGGTTTGCCATTACGTTCCATCGTCAGAAGCGAAGCAAAGGGCAGTTAAAAACTGAAATACAAGGGCTTGAAGGAATAGGGGAGAAGACTGCTATCAAGCTTCTGAAGCATTTTAAGTCGGTCAAGAAGATCAAGGAAGCTTCTCTCGAGGAAATAGAAGTACTGGTCGGAAAGCGAAAAGCCGAAATCATCAAGAAATAAGAAATGGAGTTCGTTGCGGACCTACAGAACACAACCAATGATTAACACCTTTTGAATATCGAATATCGAACAAGGAACACCGAATAACGAAGTGTCTGTCTCGACGCTACTGCTTGAATTCACAATCGGAGGTCACCAAAAATGGTCTTCCAGAAATTACGCACGCCCGAAGCTCGAGCGTACTTCGGTGTTCGCTATTCCTTGTTCGATCCGATAGTTATCGGATTCAGTGTTCAATTGGTCATCAAGAATAAAAAGGGAACTCTTTGCAGACCTCCAAAAACAGAAATACAAGGGCTTGAAGGAATAGGGGAAAAGACTGCTAGCAAGCTTCTGAAGCATTTTAAGTCGGTCAAGAAGATCAAGGAAGCTTCTCTCGAG
>CAMLER010000332.1 GCA_946478915.1 uncultured Chryseolinea sp. | reverse complement strand
TCGTCATGACACTCATTAATTATTTTGTGAACTTCTTCATCGATTACTCTCGCAGTGTGCTCGCTGAACGGCTGACTGGTTCCACCCACTTGATTTCCCAGGAATTGATTTGTTTTCGGAGCGAGTTGAATCATTCCCAGTGCATCACTCATTCCCCACCGCGTGACCATTCCCCTGGCGATTTGAGTCGCTTGCTCAATGTCGTTCTCAGCGCCAGTAGTTTTGTTTCCGTATACAACTTCTTCCGCCGACCGTCCTCCCAGGATACCAATGATCCTTGCGCGCAAGTATTCTTCCGAGTAATTATAACGATCGCTTTCCGGACGTTGATAGGTTACTCCCAAGGCTTGCCCACGCGGAACAATGGTTACCCGGTTAACAGGGTCTGCGCCGGGAACGACCAGGCCCAATATAGCATGTCCACCTTCGTGGTAAGCAATTCTTTCGCGATCTTCCGGGCTTAGCAGGATTGGTCTTTCAGGGCCGAGGACGATTTTTTCGAGCGCATCCAGAAAATCTTTAAGTGTTACGGATTCCTGCTCCCGACGTGCAGCGAGCAATGCCGCTTCATTCACCAAATTCCGCAGATCTGCGCCAGATAGCCCAGGCGTTGTTGATGATATTATATGAAGGTCGGCATCTTCAGCGAGAGGCACATTGCGTGTATGGACCTTTAAAATCGCCTCTCGTCCGTTTTTGTCAGGGAGGTTTACAACAACCCTCCTATCAAACCTTCCAGGTCTAAGTAGTGCTTTGTCAAGAACATCCGGTTGATTTGTTGCGGCAAGTACGATAACACCTTCCTTGCTGGAGAAGCCATCCATTTCAGTTAGGATCTGATTCAGCGTCTGTTCCTGCTCACTCGATCCACCGATAGCGGTGGTTCCGCGCGCCCGACCAATAGCATCAAGCTCATCGATAAAAATTATAGCGGGTGCATGTTCGCGTGCTTGCTTAAATAAATCGCGTACCCTCGCCGCACCCACGCCAACAATCATCTCGATGAATTCTGACGCGCTCATAGAAAAGAATGGCACACCGGCCTCTCCTGCGACAGCGCGCGCTAACAAAGTCTTTCCTGTTCCTGGAGCGCCTATAAGCAAAACGCCTTTGGGTGCAGCGCCGCCCAGTTTTGTATATTTCTCCGGATTTTTAAGGAAGTCAACAATCTCTACCAGCTCATTCTCGGCTTCATCAATACCCGCTACATCTTCAAAAGTAACTTTCGTTTCTTTTTCTTTGTCGAAACGCTTCGCTTTGCTGGTGCCCATACCCATAAAGCCACCCATGCCACCAGGACCGCCTGCCTGTCGTGCTTTGCGGAATATCCAAACGTAAAATCCAATGATAAGTATTGCTGGGCCAAACGTAATCAGGAATGATACTATCGGATTGGATTCTTCCTGGATCGGCTCCGCTCGAATAATGACATTGTTATCCGATAACAATTTTTCCAGGCCCGGGTCGATGAAGGAAGGTAGCTCGGTCAGGAATGTTTCTGCTTCAACAGATTTTCCTTTTAATTCTTCTTGCTCTTCTGCTGTGAGTGTATCCAACTGTTGTTTAGTAATGGGCGGAATAGTTACTGGATCATTAAAGGTTCCTGTAATGGAAAGGCCTTTGCTGTAAATCTCCTTTACATTTTTCTTTTTAACCTGTTCCTTGAAGAGCGTATAGGACACTTTAGATGGTGCTACTGGATCGGGATAGAATATTTTTCCCAGAAAATAGTTAAGGGCAACAATTCCCAAAAGGACAAACCAGATATTTCCGGTCGGCAAATTCCAACCACCTTTTGGAGGCTGATTGCGGGGCGGGTTTGTTTGCTTTCTTTGAGTGTTCGCCGGCTGGCCTGAAGGTTTAATTTGATCATTCATATTGTTGAGAAGTTTAGTATTAACACCGTACTAGAATCAGTGTTTTATTCACCCCGGGAGAAAAGGAATTTCGGCGGTTGTCATGATTAACATTTAATAAGAGGCCTATAACGCATCGATATTGAGAGAATTCGGTTATGGCATTGAACTGCATAAAGAATCGCTGTAATTCCAGTGAAACCAACTATCTTGAAATTCGAAAATTCTAAGGATATGAAAAAAATCGATCTGGCAAAAATTGACAGGAGAAGGTTTCTGCAATCTTCCAGCGCTGCCATTATTGGAACGACAATGATTAATACAGCCTTTGCAAGCGACAGAGTTCCTGCTGCGGACACGCTAAAGGTGGGACTGATAGGATGTGGTGGCCGGGGTACCGGTGCAGCAGCGCAAGCTCTGAATGCGGATCCGAATGTGGTGCTAACAGCAATGGGTGATGCGTTTACCGATCGGCTTGAAGAGTCTTATAAGGCCCTGATGGAAGAAGTTCCACAGAAAATGAAAGTTAACAAAGCAAACAAGTTTGTAGGATTCGACGCTTATAGAAAAGTGATTGACTCGGGTGTAGATGTTGTGTTGCTCGCAACACCTCCTGCATTTCGCCCACATCATTTAATGGCGGCAATTGATGCTGGTAAACACGTATTCTGCGAGAAGCCCGTTGCAGTTGATCCTCCTGGAATCAGAAAGGTGCTGGAGGCTGCGAAAAAGGCAAAGGATAAAAAATTGTCACTTGTATCTGGATTTACATTCCGCTATGATAACTCCAAGCGTGCACTTTTTGAAAGAGTATTGCGGGGCGATATTGGGAATGTTGTTTCGGTGTCGTCAACAAGAAATGGAGGTGATCTTTGGTATTTTCCGCGACAAGCCTCATGGACGGATATGGAATACCAAATGCGAAATTGGTATTATCAAAATTGGTTATCCGGCGATTACCTCGTCGAAATGATTGTCCATAGCCATGACCTCATGATGTGGAGCCTTGGTGATAAGGTACCTGAGAGGGCAACGGGAACGGGCGGCCGGCAAGTTCGCGTCGACAAAAAGTTCGGAAATATCTATGACCACTTTGCGATTGAATACGAATTTGCTGATGGTGTTCGCGGTTTTAGTTTTAGCCGTCAACAACCCGGATGCTCAAACAGAAATTCAATCGAGATAACCGGAACACTTGGAAATGCATATGCAAATATGGGGGAGTCTGCTCACAAGATCACCGGAAAAAATAAATGGGTTTACGAAGGTGAAAAAAATAACCCTTATCAGACGCAGCACGACGAGCTTTTTGCTTCGATACGAAATTCAAAGCCTATGAATGACGGGGAGATGATGGCGAATAGCACTATGGTTGCAATTCTCGGACGAATGGTTGCATACAGTGGTCAAACTTTGACATGGAATGAAGCAATCAATTCAAATCACGCACTGGGACCGGCTGCTGAAGAGTATAGTTGGGATTTCAAGTATACGCCGCCCGAGATCGCTGTGCCAGGAATTACCAAGGTTCTTTAATCTAATAAGAGTAGATGAGAAAATTATTCGTGCTGACTTTGATTTTGGCCTGTTACAATATTTACGGCCAGAAAATACAAGTTGAATTTGGGAACGAGATGAGTTCCGATAGTTTTTTTGGGGGTAAGCAAAAACAGAAGGCTATCCGCTGGATCAATGTAAATACCAATGAGGATACCTGGTCTGTCAAGAATAATGAACTTAGATCCACGGGTTTGCCGATAGGGGTTATGCGAAGCGAAAAGCAATACGAAAATTTTATTTTGCATGTGGAGTGGAAACACATGGAGGCCGGTGGTAACTCAGGCATATTTGTATGGAGCAGTTCTATACCCGATGAAAAGAGCCGTCTTCCGGACGGAGTGGAGGTTCAGATGCTGGATCTGGAATGGGTGAGACTTAATACCAAGGATGGTGTTGAGCCACCAATTGCCTATGTTCATGGTGAGTTGTTCGGGGTAGGAGGCGTTGAGACGACACCTGACAACCCCAGGGGTACACGTAGCAAGTCTGTTGAAAACCGGAGCAAAGGAAAAGGTGAATGGAATACCTACGACGTCGTTTGTGTAGACGGCGTGATAAAACTTTCCGTCAACGGAAAATTTGTTAATGGTATCAGCAAGTCCACACAAAAGAAGGGATATCTATGCCTCGAAGCCGAAGGCGCGGAAATACATTTCAGAAATTTTACGCTGGTGGAACTGCCTCCAGGTGTTACGACGGCAGAGCAAGCAGCACCTGTCATTGAATGACGTGTTGTTAGTTAATTGTTATTAGTTATTAGAAGGCTCGAGATTCGAGCTTCGTTCTGACCGGTAGCATCCAAAGGCCCGATATTTTTAACGCAAAAAAGTAATTGTTCACTTCCACTTATTGGAGAACTAAGTTGCCCGACATACAATTAGCTAATAACTAATAACTAATAACTAATAACTAATAACAATTAACCTAATTATACAAATTCTTCCCTTTTATCTGTAAATCCCGCGACTCTCGCGGCCGTTAGCAGTCAATAGTCACTTAAACCATCTAATCAAAATGACACCAACAATCAAACGCTTTGAGCTAACCGCTTCTCAATTTCAATGGAATCTTTCACCTGCCAGATCTGTGCCGGCATGGGGATTCAATAATCGTGTTCCCGGGCCAGTCATTCTGGTAAAAAGGGGAGATACCGTAGAGGTTAACGTTAAAAACGACCTTCCTGAGTCAACCATGATCCATTGGCATGGCGTTCGTCTCACTTCCTCGATGGATGGTACGACCGATGTTCAAAGGCCCATAGAGCCTGGAGAAGAATTTACATACCACTTTAACCTACCCGATGCAGGAACATTTTGGTATCATTCACACCGCAACGAAGCACATCAAATGGAAAGGGGTATGTATGGGGCACTCATCGTTGAAGATGACGCTGATCCTGTCGTTGATAAAGAACGTGTATTGATGATTGATGATATGAAGCTTGATGCAGACAACGAGTTTAAGAAGGGGGGCAGATTATCACGGTGGATTGAAAGGCACGACGGGCGTCAGGGCAATACACTATTGATAAATGGGAAAGAAGATCTGAAGATAGACATGAATGCTGGCCAGGTTGAGCGGTGGAGGATTATTAATGCTGCCAGCGCTCGCTATTTTAGGCTTTACCTTGGCGGAAAGACTTTCAAAATTATTGGCACAGACGGAGGCTTAATAGAGAGTCCAAAAACAGCTACAGAGATTTTGTTAACCCCTGGAGAACGTGTTGACATTTTAGCAGGACCATTCGAGGAAAATGACCATTTCAACATTGAAACCCTCGCCTACAACCGTGTGACGTTTGTCAAATCACGCCGGGAAAAGTTCGGAACGGTTCACGTGGGAAATCGCAAAAACTCAATCGCTGCCGTTCCGGAAAAATTACGCGAAATCCTGCCGCTCGCTTCCATTGATCATCCCGTTAACAGGAAGATTAAATTCTCTGTCAACGCCAGTCTTAAAAACGGAATCGATTTTTTGGTTAATAGCGCACTTCATCATCACGATCAACCAGTGAAAGTTGGTGAATTACAGGTGTGGGAAGTTTCTAATACCAGCATGATGGATCATCCATTTCACCTCCACGGTTTCTTTTTCCAGATTCTGGAAATAAATGGCAAACGGCCGGAGTACCTGGCATGGAAGGATACGATCAATCTCACACCTAAGAGTAAAATACGGATTGCCTGGATCCCAGACAACAGACCTGGCCGATGGATGTACCACTGCCATATTCTGGAACACCATGAAGCGGGTATGATGGCCCACTTTGATGTCGTAGATGGTGTCAATTTTGAAAGCAAAGCGCCGCATGCTCATGAGGTAGCACATCATCATTAGTGCGCTTGGGGTTAATGCGCAAGGCTAGGCATAACGCATAACGCAAAACGCATAACGCATAACGCCAGAGAGTGCGAACTTTCGTGGGAATCGTATTTGAACCAAGAAATATTTTCGAGGTAGCAATATGAAGTCCTACTCTTTAGCGTTAAGCTTTAAGCGTTCTGCGTTAAGCCTAACTGCTACGCGCTCCTCGTATCCTTTCTCGGTTTGAATAACATTGAACTCCGGAATGAAGGCAAAAGGCATAACGCCAGAGAGTACGAACTTTCGTGGGGATCGTATTTGAACCAAGAAATATTTTCGAGGTAGCAATATGAAGTCCTACTCTTT
>CAMLER010000331.1 GCA_946478915.1 uncultured Chryseolinea sp. | reverse complement strand
ATTCAGGTATCGATCCGTATACCAGAGTTGTTTCTGATGTATATCAGGACGTGTTTGGAGAAGGGTCGTACATAGGCAAAGGCATATATGAGGTGGACACCTTCGAAAAAGCCCTTCGCGATCGCTTTCCGGAAAACAGAATATTAAGTCATGACCTCCTTGAAGGCTCATATGCTCGTTGTGGTTTTGCGAGTGATGTTCAATTCTATGAAGAGTATCCTTCAAAATATCTGATAGACATCGCCCGGCGACACCGTTGGATAAGGGGGGATTGGCAAATTGGAAATTGGTTCTTGCCATTCGTGCCGGGTGTAAACCGTATCGTCCGAAACCCTATATCGGCCTTATCGCGGTGGAAGATCTCAGATAACCTCAGACGAAGCCTGGTACCTATCGCCTTGTTTTCCCTTATCGTTATTTCATGGGTTGTGTTGCCAGACCCATGGTTTTGGCTTACTTGCCTTACGGGAATTGTGCTACTTCCTCCGATAATTATATCGTTCTGGAACGCTGTAATGCGCAAGCCACCGGAGATCGAGCGCACGCAACATCTGAACAATGCATTTGAATCAACTTATAAGAATATCCTTCAATCAGTATTTACGCTCATTTGCTTACCCTATGAGGCGTACATCAGTTTGGATGCGATAGGAAGAACACTTTGGCGAATGCTTATATCGCGGAGGAAATTGCTCGAGTGGAATCCATCCGGCCTTATCCAAATTCGTGATAGAAGTCTAAAAGATACCTACTTATCGATGGCTATTGCTCCAGCGGTGTCCGCAATCATTTTTATTTACCTGATCATATTTAACTACGAAGCCTTAATAGTTGCTGCACCCATCATCGTTGCATGGGCTGTTTCTCCCACCGTTGAATGGTGGCTTGGTCTTCCGGTACCCAAGCGTAGAACAAAAGTTACAGCCGAACAACAACTTTACCTGCGCGAACTTGCCAGAAAAACCTGGGCATTTTTTGAAAACCTCGTGGGTGCAGCCGACAACTGGTTGCCGCCGGATAACCTGCAGGAATACCCAATTTCAGTTGTTGCACACCGAACGTCACCGACAAACATCGGACTCTCCCTGCTTGCAAATCTTGCCGCCCATGATTTTGGATACTCGACTACGACAGAACTGTTACAACGTACTGGCAATACGCTCGCAACGATGGAAGGTCTTGACCGGTACTTTGGGCACTTTTTCAACTGGTACGACACACAATCACTGAGGCCTCTACATCCGCGCTACATTTCTACAGTTGACTCCGGTAACCTGGCAGGACATCTATTAACACTAAGACAGGGCCTGCTGGGATTAAAGCATAAAAAAATCCTACACCCGGGTATCATGGATGCGTTGCATGACACATTGCGGGTATCGATCGCATCTGACCCTCATGAGCATTCTGCAATTCTTCAATTTAAGAAAGTGTTTGAGGAAAACAGGGATATCAGTTCACTCAATCTACAAGGGGTAAGAAAAAGACTGGAGGATCTTACGATTCATCTCAATATTGCGTCGGAAGCAGTTGCAAAAGACAGTCGCTCGCCCCTTAGATCGTGGATTAGAAGTCTCTCCAACGATATCAAAAAGATCTCCGATGAAATAGACTTTCTTGCGCCTTGGTTGTCGACTCCTATTCCGGAAAAATATAAGGCACTGAAATTTCTTAACGAAATCCCTACGTTGGAAGAACTTGCAACCGCGGACAAAGACATACGACTTCAGTGGGAAGATCTTAGAGCGCAGGCAACATCAGAAGAGCTCACAGTTCTTAGTCAACTTGCAAATGCGCATGAGCTTGCCAGCCAAAGAGCCCGCGAACGGATCGGAACGCTGGAATACCTCGCTGCCCAGTGTGCAGAATTCGCAGACATGGAGTACAGCTTCTTATACGACAGCAGTCAACATCTATTGGCGATCGGATACAATGTTGATGATCACCACCGGGATGCAAGCTATTATGACTTGCTGGCTTCGGAAGCGAGGCTTTGTTCCTTCGTCGCTATAGCTCAGGGAAAACTTCCGCAGGAGAACTGGTTTGCACTTGGTCGGCGCCTGACAACGGCAGAGAACACTCCTGTCCTCTTATCGTGGAGCGCTTCGATGTTTGAATACCTGATGCCCACGCTGGTGATGCCTTCGTACGAAAATACCTTACTCGACGAAACTTGCAAAGGCACAGTAAAAAGGCAAATCGAGTATGGAAAACAACAAAGCATCCCATGGGGAATATCCGAATCCTGTTACAACGTTGTCGACGCCAGTCTAACGTATCAATATAAGGCGTTTGGCGTACCGGGCCTTGGCTTTAAGCGAGGTTTGGGCCTGGATCTTGTTATTGCACCCTATGCGACAGTGCTTGCCCTTATGGTCGATCCGGAGGAGGCATGCAACAACCTGGAAGCTATGCGCGATGCAGGTTTTGAAGGTAAATACGGGTTTTACGAGGCAGTAGATTATACACCCACCCGCCTTCCTCGCGGGCAATCGCACGTAGTTATTCAGAGTTTTATGGCCCACCATCAGGGGATGAGCTTGCTTTCCCTGGCTTATCTGCTTCTGGACATGCCCATGCAGAAACGCTTCGAAGCAGACCCTGAATTCCAGACGGCACTGTTGCTCTTGCAAGAACAGGTTCCAAAGACAACCGGTTATTATACCGCTTCCACGGAAATGGAAGACATAACCCCCACAATGTCACATGCCCAGATACGCGTCATACATACGCCCGACACACCGACGCCGGAAGTTCAGTTCCTGTCGAATGGAAAGTACCATGTGATGATGACCAATGCAGGCGGAGGATACAGTCGTTGGAAAGAGTTGGCGGTTACGCGGTGGCGAGAAGACGCTACTTGCGATAACTGGGGATCTTTCTGCTATGTGCGGAATCTGGATACAGACGAACTCTGGTCGACCGCTCACCAACCGACATTAAAGGAGGCCGATCAGTATACCGCAGTCTTTTCTCAAGGGCGTGTGGAGTATAGGAGGCGAGATGGTGAGATCGAAACCTATACAGAAATTATTGTTTCACCAGAAGACGACATCGAGATTCGCAGGGTGCATATTACGAATCGCTCCAGAGAAAACACAACGCTTGAGCTAACAACGTATGCCGAAGCAGTGATGGCAGTGCACATTGCAGACGCGTCGCATCCCGCGTTCAGCAACCTATTTGTTCAGACCGAAATTCTCCCACATCAGGAAGGGATCTTATGCACAAGGCGTGCGCGATCGCGCGACGAAAAACCGCCATGGATGTTCCACCTCATGAAATTAAATCGTGGAAAGTCCACGAGTACTTCTTATGAGACCGACCGAAATAAATTCACCGGCCGTGGACATAACCTCCAGAATCCTGTGGGAGTAAAAGCAAACAAAAATCTTTCGGGTTCACAGGGATCGGTCCTGGATCCGATCGTTTCCATCAAAAACCGGATTACTGTCGAGGCGGACGATACAATTGTTTTAGACATTGTTACCGGGATGGCTGAATCACGGGATTCAAGCCAATATCTCATAGATAAATACCAGGACCGGAACATGCGTGACCGTGCTTTTGAACTGTCGTGGACCCATAGTCAAGTCGTTCTCAGGCAGATCAATGCCACCGAAGAAGATGCTGAACTTTACGGCAGGCTGGCAAGCTCGGTAATTTATATGAACCCCGCCCTGAGGGCGAACTCCAACATCCTGATTAAAAACCAACGCGGTCAATCAGCTTTGTGGAGTTATTCTATCTCTGGCGACCTGCCAATTGTTTTGTTGCAGGTTTCTGATAGCAATAACATCACACTTATCAAACAGCTGGTTCAGGCGCAGGCGTACTGGCATTTGAAGGGTTTTGCTGCTGACCTCGTAATTTTGAATGAGGATCCAAGCGGATATCGACAAGTATTGCAGGAGCAAATTCAGGGACTTATCGCCGCTGGTATTGGCATTAACACCCCGGAAAGGCAGGGAAGGATTTTTGTTCGTCCTGTGGATCAGGTCACCGCCGAGGACCGTGTATTGCTTCAAGCCGTCGCGCGGGTTATTATTTCAGATAGTCGTGGAAGTTTGGCCGACCAGGTCAATCGCAAAGTGGCGTCAAAAACATCCATACCATATCTGACCGGAATTCAAGCCTATGCACCGGCGATCAGCAAGCTTCCAGCAATAAAGGAGCTGATCTTTCAAAATGGAGTGGGTGGATTCACACCGGACGGAAAAGAGTATGTCATCACCACCAGAAAAGGACATAACACCCCCCTGCCGTGGATCAACGTTATGGCTAACCGAAATTTCGGAACGATTGTAAGTGAGAGCGGGTCATCATACACCTGGGCTGAAAATGCTCACAGCTTTAGGATTACACCATGGCATAATGATCCGGTAAGCGATGGCTGCGGGGAAGCATTTTATATCCGGGATGAAGAAAGCGGAGACTTCTGGTCACCCTTACCCTTTCCTCGTCGCAACAAAGCCACTTATAGGACAAGACATGGATATGGCTATTCCTTGTTTGAAAACGCTCACGACGGTATCATGACGGAGACACGTATTTATGTTGATATCGAGGCACCTGTAAAATTTGTGTCGATTAAAGTGAGAAATGTTTCCGGCAGAACACGCAAGCTGTCAGCGACGGGATACATCGAGTGGGTTCTTGAAAGTTTGCGTTCAAAATCTGCGATGCACATTGTTACTGAACTAGACTCCACAACGGGTGCCCTGATCGCAAAAAATGCTTACAATACCGAGTTCCCGAATCGCGTTGCATTTTTTGATGTGGATGAACTACAATCAAGTTTTACAGCTGACCGCTCAGATTTTATCGGGCGAAATGGAACGCTGAATGCGCCGGACGGTATGCGAAGATCAAAATTGTCTGGAAAATGGGGAGCGGGTTTGGATCCGTGCGCCGCCATCCAGGTACCCTTCGAGCTAGAAGACGGCAGTACGCGAGAGGTAGTCTTCAGGATCGGCGCAGGCAAAGACAGATATGAAGCGGAACGGACCATCAAACAGACCCGAGGGACCAAAGTAGCTGCGCAGGCGCTTGAGAATATGCACGTTTTTTGGCAGAAGACGCTAGGCGCCCTCCAGATTGAAACGCCGGATGAATCATTGAATATTCTGTCCAACGGATGGCTGGTGTACCAGGTATTGTCGTGCCGATTGTGGGGCCGCAGTGGCTTTTATCAGTCTGGCGGTGCGTTCGGGTTCCGCGACCAACTTCAGGATGTGCTCGCGCTGATGCATGCCGATCACCGGCTAACGCGCGAGCAGATCTTGCTGGCTGCTTCGCGGCAATTCAGAGAAGGTGACGTACAGCATTGGTGGCATCCACCAGTAGGACGAGGTGTTCGCACACTTTGCTCTGATGATTTTGTATGGCTACCCTACGTCACCAGCAGGTATGTCGACACGACAGGTGACGTTAACATTCTCGATGAAGCTGTTCCCTTTCTGGAGGGACGGCCGCTCAACGCACATGAGGAATCGTATTATGATCTGCCCATTACTTCGGAAACGCGGGCAAGTCTGTTCGATCATTGCAAACGCGCAATCGAACATGCCTTTAGATTTGGCAGACATGGGCTCCCGCTAATCGGGTCGGGTGACTGGAATGATGGAATGAATATGGTCGGTATCCACGGCCAGGGTGAAAGTGTTTGGTTGGGCTTTTTCCTTTACGATGTATTAATGCGGTTCATTCCGGTTGCCAAACTTCGAAACGACAACGACTTTGTGGAAAAATTGGAAGCAAACGCTGCTGAGTTGAGAAAAAATATTGAGGAACATGGATGGGATGGAAAATGGTATCGCCGGGCGTATTTTGATGACGGGACGCCGCTAGGCTCATCACAAAATGACGATTGTATGATTGATTCCATCGCTCAAAGCTGGTCCATTATTTCCGGTGCTGCACCAAAGAAACGTACACAAATAGCGATGAAGTCGGTTGACGAGTATCTTATCAATCGCGATAAAGGTTTGATACAATTGCTGGAGCCGCCCTTTGACAAGGGGGAGATGGATCCCGGGTACATTAAAGGATATTTGCCTGGAGTCAGAGAGAATGGTGGTCAATATACGCA
>CAMLER010000330.1 GCA_946478915.1 uncultured Chryseolinea sp. | reverse complement strand
TTCATTGGCGGAAGCGCCTGTAACAGAGGCGATGAAAACCCGCGTGATCGGAGAAGCCAAATTTCTCCGTGGCTGGGCTTATTTTGATCTGGTTGTTTTATTTGGTGGTGTGCCGTTGATGGATACTTATGCAAAAGGCATCGGCGAAGACAAACCCAGAGCTAGCGTTGACGATGTATATGCTTTGATCATTTCAGATCTTGAAGATGCAATCGAATCTTTGCCGCTTAAATCAGAGTATGATGCAGCAAATATCGGAAGGGCTAACAAACAGGCAGCTCAGACTATGCTTGCCCGTGCGCACATGCAACGCGGTAACTATGCGCTCGCGAAGCCGTTGCTGGAAGATGTGATTGCTTCAGGTGAATTCAGCGCCTGGAAGGAAATACCATACATCGAAAACTTCAGAGAAGAGATGGAGTTTAATGCAGAGTCACTATTCGAAGTTGCTTTTTCTTATGATTTCGGCGGATCAAGCTGGGATGGTACCGGCCAGGGAACGCAAACCGAGGTCACCTTCCGCGGACAGGAATACGGACCTAACGCCTGGCGGAATGTTATTCCATCAGTTGCCTTACTGAATGAGTATGAAAAAACTTCTAAGGGAGATCCAAAGGATGACCCACGTTATCAACAGTCGTTTTATTTCATAGGTGATACTTACTTTAACAACACCAGGACGTTGACAGATATGCAGGGAAATGATCCGAAGATTAGCTGGAAGAAATATCAGAGGATTTATAAGGCTGCCGATGAGGAACAAAGATCAGGAATCAACATGAGAATTATCCGATACACAGAGGTTCTGTTGAATTTGGCGGAATGCGAAAATGCATTAGGCAACGATGCCGATGCTATTGACCTGCTGAATGAGGTTAGATCCAGAGACGGTGTTGACATGCCGCCTTATCCTACCGCAAACTATCCTGTTAATTCACCAGCAGAGGTATTCAGAGCCGTAATGCACGAACGCCGCGTTGAACTTGCTGGTGAGCAGATCAGGGACAAAGATCTTGTTCGCTGGAGAAGTCTTGGTAAACTGTCGCCAGAGCCGATTCCATACTATGAGCCAAAGCATGCGCTTGCGCCGATACCTCAACAGGAAATCGACAGCAATTCCGAAATTTCACAGGCTGATCAAAATCCTGGCTTCTAGACAAATTATAATTTGAGAATTCAAAAGGAGCGGGCAAACCTGCTCCTTTTTTTTCGTCAATCAACCAATTTAACTTTACTTGTAGATAACTAATGAAGATTTAGATAATTACACTATCGCAAGGCATAAAAACCAAAGTAGCCGCAGAAATATTTCATATCTTCAACAAAAGGTGGACTAAATACTTTCCTGGCACTTCTTGGCGTTTTAGCAGACCTTGTGGTTAACATTCCGAGCAATGCGAAACCTTTTCAATACCATATCGATCTTTGCCCTGATTTTCCTGGTAATATGTTGTGGCACTCCCGCAGAAAAAGATACTCTCTTTCAGTTATTACCATCATCGGAGACCGGCGTCAAATTCAACAATCGTCTAACGGAAAGTGATAGCTTTAATGTTCTCACATTCGAATATATCTACAACGGTGGGGGTGTGGGCGTTGGTGATGTCAACAATGACGGGCTGAGCGATATCTTCTTTGCGGGAAATATGGTGTCCAGCAGGTTGTACATTAATAAAGGGAATTTCGAGTTTGAAGATGTGACCGAGAAATCAAAAGTGACTACCAACCTCTGGTGTACTGGTGTTGCCATGGTTGATATTAACCAGGATGGACTTTTAGATGTGTACGTTTCTACCATTCAGCCGGATGCTGATAAGCCGCCGGTGCCCAACCTGCTTTTTTTGAACATGGGTTTCGATGAAAATGGTGTGCCCTCCTTTGAAGAAGTTGCTGCCTCAGTGGGACTGGCGGATTCAAGCTATTCAACACAAGCAGCTTTTTTGGATTATGACCTCGACGGTGACCTCGATATGTACTTGCTGACAAATGCGCTGGAGAATTTTAATCGCAATCAGGCGATCGGTCAGAAAAATGACGGCACAGCAAAGAGCACGGATAGATTTTACAGAAATGATGGGATATCAGACGGTGTTCCTCGTTTTACAGATGTATCCCGCGATGCCGGAATACAACTGGAGGGCTGGGGGCTTGGTATCGTTGTGAATGACATGAACGACGACGGTTATCCTGACGTTTACATTGCCAACGATTTTATTTCAAATGATCATCTCTTGATCAATACGAAATCTGGTGCATTCGTCAATGATATCAACAGGATGATGAAGCATCAGGAACAAAACGGAATGGGTGCGGACATAGCAGACATCAACAACGACGGCCTTAACGATGTAATCGCGTTGGATATGATGCCCGATGATAATCTTCGGCAAAAAACAATGTTTTCCACAATCGGTTATGATCGGTTTATGCTGTTTAGGAATAAAGGTTATCAGGATCAATACATCCGGAATGTTTTACAAATCAACAACGGTAATCATACCTATAGTGATATAGGATATCTCGCTGGGATTTATGCAACTGACTGGAGTTGGAGCACGCTGATCGCCGATTTTGACAGCGATGGTCACCGCGATGTGTTCATTGGTAATGGTTATCGGAAGGATATAACCGATCAAGATTTTATTACCTACAGCCGCGAGTCTGCAATGTTTGGGACCGACAAAACCAGGTTGGCAAATGCGGTAAAAGCGGTCGAGGCGCTTCCGGGAGTAAGAAAGCCAAACTACCTTTTTCGAAATAACGGAGATTTGACATTCACCGACCACGCAAGAACGTGGGGGCTGGATCAGCCGTCCTATTCCAACGGGGCTGCTTATGTAGACCTTGACAATGATGGTGATCTGGACCTCGTGACTAATAACATCAATGATGAGGCATTTATTTATAAGAATACGCTTAACGATAATAACAAAAAGGACAATAATTTTTTAAGATTGAAATTAGTTGGCGAGCAAGGAAATTTGCAGGGATACGGAGCAAAAATCTGGGTTTATCAGGATGGGAAATTGCTCTATGCCGAACATCAAACGCAGAGAGGATATAAATCCACCGTTGAGGATGCTGAGCATTTTGGATTCGGGAATGTATCCGCTAACGTTGACTCCATACGCGTCAACTGGTTGGGTGGTAAAAGTCAGGTGCTCAAAGATGTGCCTGTTAACCAGGTATTAACCGTTTACGAAAAGGATGCGGCTGGAGAGCCATTTGCAAAGAGTTCAGCTGCCTTCGTTTTTCAGGAAGTGCATAGTGATCTGAATGTTCAATATCGTCATGCTGAAAAGGATTTTATTGATTTTCAGGCGGGCCAGTTATTGTTACCCCATAAGCATTCGCAAGGTGGCCCTGGCATCACAGTAGGGGACATTAATGGAGATGGACTGGAAGATTTTATAGTTGGAGGTTCTGCATCGCGGAGTGCAACAATATTCCGTCAGCAAAAAGACGGCTCTTTCCGAAGAGATTCTTTATCTGCTAAGGCTGCAGAAGATATGGGAATACTACTATTTGATGCTGACGGGGACAATGATCTTGACCTGTACGCCGTCAGCGGCAGTTCGGAATTTGAAAAATCTTCCGAAAACTTTCAGGATCGCTTTTACAGGAACGTTGGAGGTCGCTTTCAGATTGATACCGTGGCGCTTCCTAAAATCACGAGCAGTGGGAGTTGTGTTGTTGCAAACGATTTTGACAAGGATGGGGATCTTGATCTTTTTGTAGGTGGCAGAATCGTACCGCTTCGATATCCAGAAACCCCGGAAAGCTACCTGTTGGTAAATGACGGTAAGGGTAAGTTTGAGAATCGGACTTCTGGCCTGGCCGACGAACTCGCATCTGTGGGTATGGTAAGCGCTGCGCTATGGACTGATGTAAACAATGATGGATGGGTCGATCTGGCGGTTGTTGGTGAATGGATGCCCATTACATTTTTTATCAATGAAAATGGTAAGGGATTTCGGAAACTGCAAATACCTGAGACCTCGGGATGGTGGAACAGTATCAATGCAGGTGACTTTGATAACGACGGAGATATGGATTACGTTGCGGGGAATCTTGGGTTGAATTCTGTGTATAGGGCATCGGTTGACGAGCCAGTGTGTGTTTATGCCAAAGACTTCGATGATAATGGCTCTATGGATGCTGTGATGTGTAGATACATTCAAGGGAAAGAGCACCCTGTTCATCCGCGTGAAACGCTGACAGGTCAAGTCTCGAAACTGCGGGGAGTAGCCCAACGTTACGCCGATTATGGCCGAATGGGTATTAAGGATCTTTTTTCCGAACCGATGCTTAGCGATGCTTTAGTTCTCAAAAGCACCTTAATGGCTTCAGTTTACATTGAGAATAAAGGATCAGAAAATTTTATAATCAGGCAGCTTCCAGTAGAGGCACAGTTTGCTCCGATTTATGGCATAGCTGTAACCGACGTGGATGATGATGGAAACCTGGACATCGTCTCAGTTGGTAATTCTTATGCGTCTGAAACGTTGAACGGATTTTATGATGCAGGAATTGGAAACTATCTTCAGGGGGATGGGGGTGGTAATTTTAAGTCTGCAACCGTGAATGAATCGGGTTTTTTTGTTGACGGGGATGCTAAGGCGCTCGCCTTGCTCACTTCGATCAATGGCGATCAATTATTTATAGCCACGCAAAACCGGGATAGTGTAAGGATATTTCGTAGGTCCAACGTCACGCCTGTTGCGAAAGAGACCAACAGCAACGTTTCTCCTTATAGCAATTTTGCAACCCTCGAATTAACGAATGGGAAAAAGCGAAAACATGAATTTTATCATGGTTCCGGTTACCTCTCCTCATCAAGCCGTCAACCCCAACGTGGTAAGAGTGTCGTCAACATAATCGTTGGCGAAGAGTCCGACAAATAATAGATTGATATTCACATAGGACTTGGATGTGCTACGAAGTTGGAATCGAGCCAGGACCCGGATGACGGGGATGAATTATCTTATTTTAGAAGAACGGTTAGATATTGAAAGTTAAAATGAGATTATCGTCCATTTACATTGCTGGAATCATCATTGCATTTTTTCTTCTGTCGTGCAACACAAAGAATTCATCTCATGAGGAAATGGTTAAGCTATTGCAGACTCAGCGCAAACAATACTATAAATTCGATAACTATTATGCTTCGCAACCCCAGGTAGCCTACTACGACTCATTGATACGTTCCACAGAGAGCGCCCAGGACAAAATGCTGTACACACTTAACAAGTGTTATGCGTTGCTTGCGCTTGGACGAGAAGATGACGCTATTCCGTTATTGGAAGAACAGGTAGCAAAGATCAATAGGGAAGGAATTAGGGGAATGAGTAAGTTAAAAGTTCAACTGGCGCTTGCCTATCTCAGGGCGGGCGAACGTGTCAATTGTATTCTTAATCACACGGGGGAAACGTGTATTATGCCGATCAAGGGCAGCGGAATTCACAAGGAGCCTCAAGGCTCCCGCAATGCCATTCGTATCTATGAAGAACTTTTGGAAGAATACCCGGACAATTTAGAATATCGATGGTTGCTCAATATCGCTTATATGACCCTTGGTCAGTACCCAACGCAGGTGCCACACGCCTGGCTGCTGCCTGGACTGGATTCCTCGTGGAAAGTAAGGGATTCAATGGATGTTCAGGCCTTTCATGATGTTGCGGGCTCACTGCAGCTGGATGTAAACAACATGGCAGGCGGCTGCATAATTGAAGACTTCGACAACGATGGGTATTTGGACCTCGTGACATCCAGTTGGGATATCGATGCATCAATGAATTTTTTTAAGAACAATGGTGATGGTACATTTTCAGACAGAACAAAGGAGTCGAATCTGAGCGATATCACGGGTGGACTGAATCTGTTGCAGATGGATTTTAATAACGATGGACTTAAAGATATATTCGTTTTGCGCGGCGCATGGCTTAGGAGCAATTTTGGAAAACAGCCAAATTCATTGCTGAAAAATAATGGCGATGGAACGTTCACCGATATTACTACGAAGAGTGGACTACTGTCTTTTCATCCAACTCAAACCGCAACTTGGAACGACTTCAACAACGATGGTTGGGTTGAT
>CAMLER010000329.1 GCA_946478915.1 uncultured Chryseolinea sp. | reverse complement strand
ACCAACCTTTTCCCATCATTCTCACTTTGGCTAGGTAATCACAACCGCAGGATCTTTATGCACTAGTTGCGAATACGACCAGGGGTCGACCTGCTACCTGTATTAACTTTAGGTTGGCTGGAAGATCCCGAATCGCTCTTTCTAAATTGCGTTGAACGCTGGGAGGGCTGGGACGTACTGCGCTGGGTATTTTCGCGATACGATGGCGTCCTTTGGCGTTGCATATTGGTATTTTCCTGTTGCCGCGTAGGATTTTGCCTTTGTGTTGGCTGCATCCTCTGGGTTTCTGTTCGGCGTTGCATTTCAAAGTTTCTCTGCTGCGACTCACGGCGCTCGTTTTGATAGTTCCGTTGCGGGGTTTCCCGGGTAGAGGGAGCCCTTTGAACCGGAGGCGCTTCGTATCGGTCGCGAGCATTGTTCTGCCGTTCCGTTTCAAGTCGCTCATATGATCTTATCGTATTCGGGCTACGCGGATATTCCCGTCGAGCATCGTTGGGAGCCGTGCGTTGCTGCGTCCTCGCGTTTTCATTATCAAGCGACTGGTAGGATCGTGAACGTTCGGCAGTCCTGTCATTGTTATCCAACTCCTTCATACGAGATGAACTGGTATTTACAGAATTCCTCTCTGTACTGCGTTGTACCGTTTCTATGTTGCCGCTTGCATCCTTGCGTACATAGGTAGCAGGCACCGGACGTGATCGCGAATCCCGCGTATTTTCAATCTCCGGTTTATAAAAGCTCACCTCACTTCTGGAGACTTCGGTTCTTCCGGGACGCTCCCTCTCACTAATGGTATGCGTTTGTACCCGACCTCCTCCACGGCGTTCTATATCGCTGCGCGTAGGACCGGTGAAATAGGTTTGCCTTCTATTGTCAGTATGGTTGTGTGTAATAATGGTTGTGTGATTAATAATGTTCACAACCGTCGGTCTAGGTACGCAATGTCTGTACACGTGTCGATATGTGACATACCGGTATGGAACAAAGTTCCAGTAGCGATGCGGTATGCGATTGTAATAATTAACCGATAAATGAATTCCAAAACCTGGCATAAGGGGTGCCCATCCGTAATAACCGCCTCCACTTCTCCACGTTACCCAAGCCGGACCCCACACGGTGTCCGGGACCCAGATCCATCCGTAAAAATCGTCGAAGAACCATCTTCCATAGTGAAATGGTGCCCATCCCCAATCGTAGTCTGAAACCCAGGTGTTTCCATATTGCGTGTTGACCCAATAACCATTTGTTCCGTATGGCATAAAGTCGGCGCCCACTCTTGGTATCCAGACGTAGCCATATTGCCCATGGTCCATCCAGGTGCCATGTGGCTGCAGCTCATCGTAAAAGACTTGAAGAGAAACACTTCTTTGTGCCGTTGCATTAGTAAGGCCTAAGGTGCTTAACAGCGCAAAGGCTATAATCATCATCCAACCCCCATCCAACACTTTTTTCATAGTCGTAAGAATTAATTAAAGCTAGTAGTATTAAAAACTATGCCATTCTCTTATTTGATGACTGGCAAAGGATGATTCAAAGGCCATCTGCATTATCGCTTATGCGACAATTTGAATAAATTTTGAAGCCGTGGGGATGCGACGATCGATTTGCAAAAGTTTGTTAGAGCCGAAATGCCGGCTTTGTGTGCGGACTAATAGGTAATGGCACTTTGAGATCGTTTGGCTAGCAATTGAATACTGCAGGCTCAAGGATTAGCTAACCATTGAAGGCTGTCAAATAGATATATCAACACATGAATACAATCAGCCGGTCAGCTGTAGTCTGAATACTGTCAGCTTAATATTCAAACGTCTCATAGTGAACCACGTTTTCCTCGAATTCCAAAAGATATTTTCGGTCGAGCTCGTAGTACTTTGCTTTAAAGTAATTTTCACCTGCAAATTTCTTTATGCTGTCGTACGAATCCCACTCAGTAACCGTAAGGAAGTGGCATTGGTCGCCTTCGATCCGACGCAATAATTTTGCAGACAGGTTGCCGGTGATCCGACGATATTCTTTCATGCCAGTATCTTCAACATATTTCAGATACTCATCCGCGTGTTCAGCTCGCGTTACGCCATGCCATATTCGGGTAATGATTTTCATCGTCAAGAATTTAACCCAACGCAGATCAGGCATGTCCAGCCTTTTGAACGTTCACAGCTGTTAAGCCTCGTGGGCCTCGCTCAATTTCGAAAGTAACAGCGTCGTCTTTTTTCAGTGCAAAATTTAATACACTGCTGTGCACAAAAATACTTTCGCCCGACATGTTGTCTTTGATAAAGCCGTATCCTTTTGCATCATTAAAAAAGATCACCGTTCCCGTTTTTACAGAAGGGCCTTTCGGTTCTAATTGGGTGGGAACACCGATGACAATGTCATCCGCATTGACCGTGATTTTTTTGGTGGGATCAGGAGGGGTTGAGGATATATTGCCGTACTCGTCAACATATGCCATCATTTCATCGAGCGAATTTCCGTCTCTCGAAGACGCCTTTCGCTCCTCTTTTCGCTGTTCTTTTTCCTGCCGTTTTTGAGCCTTCTTTTTTTCTTTCTCGTTTTTAATCGATCGGTTTTGTGATTTAGCCATGCATTTTTTTAGATTATTCCTGTTGACTCATCTTACTGATGTGCAGGACAAATTGTTTGTCGAGCGCAATTTCGTAAGGTGCCTGCTCCGTAAGTTCTGTCGCCTTCTTCGACAATTGTAATACTTCCAATAGTTCCTTTGCCATCTGCGACTCACGGATATTATTCAATGCTTTTCCTTTGAGAACCTGCAATACGAAGTTGTATCCGCCTTTTTGCCGCGCATTCATCTGCCGAAACTCATGACCCGACAACTGGTAAGTTTGAGGTTCTGTCTCGGAGTCAAGCATCAATCTCAGAATAACGGGACGGTACTTGCTCCATATCGGCAAATAGGTTTTCAGTGCTGGACCATTAATCTTTTCCATAGGTCGGTGTTTTAGCTGTTGAAATGGATCCTAACATCGATGCCGGTAACTGGTAATCGATTTTAAATCCATCTAAATACGTTGTAAACTAAGGTTGATCAATCTATTCGAACGATGTTTGCCCAAAGGTGTACAGAGAAACCAGTCGAATGAGAAAGTTTGATGAACAAAGTCTTCAAAGGTACAACTATTATTTGCAAATGCCTCACTCCAAGTAAGTGTTTTAACGGTAGCAACTGCTCTAAAGGCTGAAAATCACCGCACTGAACAAAAGGCAGTCGCTTCCCATTGAATGTTCATTCCTTAATTGTACCTTTGCACCACTCAATTGCGGACAATTTTAATTCACTGCACATACATCAGTTTCTTAATTCTCTCCCCAATTTTCATTTAGTTTACAACTAATAAATTCTGAATCGGCGTTAAACGTTTGCCGTTGATCAGTTTCCACATCACCGGAATTTTTTTTGCAGCTGGTTAGAAAGTTTACACTCGATGACCTGATCAATAACTTCATAATGAACAAAACAAAAGCACTTACATTTTCATCGACCAACAGAGATTTCTCAACTACACTCAACAAACGGGTAAATGAGTATTTTAAAAGTCACAACCTCAGCAAGCACGCTAATTATGAAATGGTTATTAAAACCATTTGTATGTTCCTTGCCTATTTTTTGCCCTATGCACTCGTGATGACCGGTGTCATATCAAGTGTTTCCGGTTTATTAATATCTCTTTTAATCATGAGCTTCGGACTTGGAGGTATTGGGTTGTCCGTTATGCACGATGCCAATCACGGTGCCTACGCAAAGAGAACGTGGATCAACACTGTACTGGGATACTCAATGAATCTTATCGGTGCAAATGCATTCAATTGGAAGGTGCAACACAATGTGATGCACCACAGCTATACAAACGTTCATGAAGAGGACGAGGATATCAGTCCCAGAGGTGCCCTGCGGCTTTCACCGCACACCGAATGGAAAAAATTACATCGTTACCAGTTTATCTACGCCTGGTTTCTTTATGGCCTGATGACTATTGTATGGTTGTTCTTCAAAGATTTTTTAAGGCTATCGATGTACCATAAGAATGGTATGGTAAAAAAGCAAAATGCCAGTGTGACGCGCGAGTGGGTTATTCTCATCGGCACCAAACTTCTGTATGTTGGATATATTTTCATACTTCCGGTAATATTTACATCTCTGAAATGGTGGGTTGTACTTATCGGCATTTTTATCATGCATTACATTGCCGGTTTTATTCTTGCGATCATCTTTCAGCCCGCACACGTAGTAGAAGGCACAGCCTATCCGTTGCCTGACGGGAATCGACATATGGAAAACAATTGGGCCGTGCATCAATTGTTAACGACCTCGAATTTTGGAAATAATAGCCGGTGGTTTTCATGGTATGTAGGAGGTCTGAATTTTCAGATAGAGCATCATTTGTTCCCGAACATTTGTCATGTACACTACCGAAAGATTGCAGTACTGGTGAAACAGACCGCATCGGAATTCGGGTTGCCTTATAGAAGTACCCGCACATTTTTTGAAGCGTTGGTCAGTCACATGCGCATATTAAAGCAGTTGGGGGTCCGGCCGTCTACGCATGTAAGAATGTAATTTTGCAATAGTATTATAAATTTTTGGACGCATCTTGGGGATATTCAGGCGTTCCAAGCCCGGTGCATTCATGACCTGTCGGCAATACCAACAACTTTTTTGCATTTTCCTTTCGAGTTTTGCCTCAAGTAAGAAAGCAGTCAAACTTTCATGCGATTCGTGTGCGATGTGCTCTATCTTTGGCGCTACTATCACCCTCCCATATGAAACAACTTTTTAGACGCTTTGCAAAACGGCTTGGAGTTAAAGGCGCGTTGTACTTAATCATCTTTCTGATTTTAATCGACACTGTTTTCACTTACCGCTATAAGCTTGCGCTAAATGAAAACCTGGGTGTCCAGGAACAACTTGATGCCATAGCCGATAGCAAAGGAACTATCATCGCCAATCTGAACAACATCGATATGAGCTTGCGTGGCTACCTCCTGGTACAAAACGAAGCTTTTCTTGGAACATACGAAAAGATCAGGCATCAGAGTCGTCCAACCATGCAGTTTTTAGACAAGAAGCTGCCTGATATTGGTATTCCATCTACTGCTTTGAATGAAATGAATATGAAGCTGGACAACTACTTCAAGCTAATGGATGAAGTTATTGTTCTTGCAAAATCGGGCGGCATGGAAGAAGCGCTGAAAATCATTAAGGAAGATCATGGAACTGCTGTGTGGGAAACCTATATGAAGCTGTCCGGGATGGTCGATCCGGCCATCGAGGAACAACGGAACGCAGCGCAAAGTCATTATGCCTCGCTCCTTGAAATGAACATCATTTTTCAGTCCATACTTTTTCTTGTCGGAATTCCTACGCTGGCCTACACCATCATGAATCTCACTCGTCGGGATGCCAAGCGGATGAATCTGTTCCGCGAACTCGATAAACAAAACCGGATGCTGATTTTTGATTCGAATAAGTCAGTGGATCTCGAGGATGAAGATACCGTGATCGCAGACATCATGGCCAATTTAAATAAAGCGGCAGCCTTCATTAAAAATATTTCCCAGGGAAACTATGATGTAAAGTGGGAGGGATTCAGTGAGGCGGGATCTGAAGTTAACAAGAATAATATTTCGGGCGAGTTATTGCAGATGCGCGAAGAAATGAAAAAGAAACGTGATGAGGGCGTACGGCAACATTGGGTGAGTGAGGGTTTGAATAAGGTAGCGCAGATCATACGTGATCATCAAACGAATTTTGACAGTCTTTGTGAAAAGTCAGTTGCTTTCATAGTCAAATATTTGAAAGCGCAACAGGCCGGACTGTTTGTGTTAAACGACGAAGATGAAAGCGATATGCATATTTCCCTCGTTTGCTGTTATGCTTTTGATAAAAAGAAATTTGTCGAGAAAAGAATTGAAATTGGTGACGGTATTCTCGGACAGGCTTTTCTTGAAGGCGAGCCAATTTATCTCACAGATGTGCCTGACGACTATATTAGAATAACCAGTGGTCTGGGCGAAGCCAATCCGCGATGCATAACAATCTATCCGATGAAACATAATGATGCAGTGGTAGC
>CAMLER010000328.1 GCA_946478915.1 uncultured Chryseolinea sp. | reverse complement strand
GCGGCAAAATTGTCATCAAAAACAGGGACGAGCGACGCCCCACTGATGTTATCAAAAGCAGCAATAGCGGCGCCGTAATCGGAATCGCTGTCCGTCACCGTTGCGCGGAACACCAGGGATTTTCCCAGTAATCCATATGCCGAGTTTTTGGTAACTCTTCCGCGCTGATCTTCAGACCAGGAGTCAGGCAACAATGTCGCCGCTTCCGTAAGATCAGTAATAGCCTGATCCAACAATTGCGTACCGGTAGAGCTAGGCGGACGGGTATCCTCAAGATCATCTACTCGCTCAGTTACCAGTGGCGCGGTTCCAAATACATTCCACAAGAGATAGTAAGCGTATGCCCTGAGAAATAGCGCCTCTCCGCGATGGTAATCTTTTAATCCGGGTTTTACATAACTGCCATCTTCAACAGCCGCGTTCTTCTCCATAACAACAATGGCGCGATTGATAAGCTGATATGCAGTGGCAAAAAAGTAACCAAGGCGGTAGCTACCGGGTTGTATATTAGAAAAGATTTCGAATTCATCTTGTCCGTTGGTGGTAATATCATCGCCAGGGAGATAAGTTACCGGCAAGACTGTGTTTTCTGCGCCAGTGTTATACCAATAGAAATCCGTAAGCTTTGCATAAACACCTGTAACTGCCCTCTCAAATTCAACTTCCTCCACAAAATATGAATCTTCTGTGGGCGATTGTGGCCTGAGGTCTAGTCTGGATTCATCACAAGAGTTGTATCCGATAAATATCAGCACCATCGTTATCGAAAGTATTTTTTTGTTTTTCATCTTATTAACATTTATCGGTTTCTAAAATAAAGCATTCAAACCAACCATGAGCTGTCGCGTCGGAGGATTAAAATCATTCTCCGGATCGATACCCTTCCAATTCGTTATAGTGAAAAGATTGGTCGCGCTAACATATAGGCGTACACGCTCAATGGCACCAGACTCTGGTAACAATGTAGCAGGGAATGTATATCCTATCTGCACATTTTTCAGGCGCAGAAATCCTGCATCCTCTACAAAACGATCTGACGCCCTGTTATTACTGTTCGGATCGTTCCGCACTGCACGTGGCATGGTGGTGGATGGATTCTCTAATGTCCACCGCCCATTGGTACTGGTCCACTGATTGGCACCGTTGCTTGACATTCCTTCACCGGATGATCTTGCCTGATTATACTTCTGCACATCTCCTACTCCCTGAAAAAACAACGATACATCTATGCCTTTAAAGGCGACACCAAAATTAAATCCATAATAAAATCCTGGAATCGTCTTACCCAAATAGGTGCGGTCGCTGTTGTTGACCACGCTGTCAGCTCCAGGATTTTCAAACTGCCCTGGTGGCGGATCGCTGTTCACATCCTGGAACCAGATGTCGCCGGGCTGCTGCTCATCAGTTCCGATGTTATCACTGTAAACCTCTTTCCACTCTTCAACTTCCTGCTCATTCTGAAAGATTCCGCCTACCTTGTAACCCCACAAATAACCTATAGGATAGCCTTCTGCAATTCTACCGATAGTGTTTTGATCTACTGCCGAGGCTTCGTTACCAAAAGGAATACCCTGGTACAACCTTACAACACGATTCTTAACAGTGGTCAGGTTACCGGATATATTGTATGAAAAATCTCCAGCCGTATTGTTGTAACCCAGTTGGATTTCAACGCCGCTATTTCTTACGTTACCGATGTTAAGGTCGGCCGGATCTCTGACGCCTGCATTTGGCGCAAGGCTCACCTGCTGAATGATGCCCTTTGTAAAACGATTGTAGTACTCTGCCGTCAACGACACTTTAGTACCAAACATAATTGCATCAAAACCTACAGTAGTGGTCCGTACGCGTTCCCATGTAAGATCGAAATTAGGAAAGTTGGGAAGCACTGCACCAATGGTCTGCGTGCCAAACGGATCCCCGTTGCCAGATCCAAAGGGATAATCTGGCGTGGTGCTTATAGTGGAAAGGTATGCAAATCCCTGTGTAGTTTCTTTGTTCCCCAGTTCACCCCATCCGCCGCGAAGTTTCAAATCGTCGATGAAGCCTGCGTTCAAGCCCTGAAAAAACGGCTCAGAACTTATGCGCCATCCCGCCCCGATGGATGGAAAAATTCCAACACGATTGCCATCGGCAAATACCGACGACGCATCTCGTCTGATCGTTCCGTCGAGATAGTATTTGTCTTTGAACTTGTACCCAACGCGTGCGAGATAACCCTGTAGAACCTGAGTTCTTTTACCAGTAAACGTACCGTTGAACGGAGGCCGGTTAGAAACATTTCGCAATGCCGGGTCTGTTGAATTCACTTGGGTTGATGATGCATCGGTATATGCCCACGTCTGCCGCTGATCCATTGCATTTAGCAAAATATCGAAGTTGTGATCTCCGAAGGAGCGATTGTAATTGATACTAAGTTCTTTTATGAGATTGAAATTGCGGCTTTGTCTTTCTCCATAGCTTCCCTTGGACGTTCCATCATGGCCGCTATATCGATTTGATGGTGTTTGATAGAAAACATAGGAATCGTAGTTTGTCCACTCGGTGCGCAAATTATTATAGTAGTCTGCACTGACAGATCCTTTCAACTTTAAACCTGTAATGGGTTCAAATTGTAGATAGGCATTGCCGAGGGTTCGGAACATGGTAAAGTCCCTGTTATTCAATGATTGCTCGGCGAAGACATTTCCACGTGTAGCCTCTCCGTAAAGGTAGATCGGGTCGCCATCGAAATTGTACAATGGTCCGGAATTGAGATTCGAAGGATCAAAATCAGGGTTGGGTTCTGATTCATAATTTATGACAGTAGAGGGCGCGTATCCTGTCGGATGAGAAGGATCGTCAATGGGTTGCCAGGGAGGTGCGGTAGCTACATAAGACAAATCGGTCCTTGTATTATCCAGGGCCTCGTTGTGAGACAACTTAAGGTTCATGCCCGCTTCAAGGAACTTAGAAATCTTACTGGTTACATTGGTAGCGACCGAATATCGTTCCAGGCTACTCTCCTGCAGCGAGCCTTCCGTTCTGCCATAGCCACCCGAAACATAGTAGGTAGTGATGTCGTTTCCTCCCCCTACCCGGATGCTATAATCTTCGACTACAGCATTCTTGTTAATCAGGCGGTCTTGCCAGTTATACGTTTCACTGTTTCCAAGGTAGGCCGGGTCGCCTTCGATAAAAACAGCTGGTAAATTACCGGCCTCTTCGGGATTGTTCGCATAGGCTTCCTGGTATAACCGGGTGTAATCGGCAGTATTCAGCATATCAAATTTCTTGATGACATCCTGTACGCCTCGCTGGGCACTGAATTCAACCTTTGGTCTACCCGACTTTCCTCTCTTCGTGGTGATAAGGATCACACCGTTAGATGCCCGCACGCCGTAAATAGCTGCTGACGATGCATCTTTTAAAACGGAGATGGATTCAATGTCATTCGGATTAATAGATGACATGACATTAATCGGAGAACGGATATCCTGGTCGCCTGGAAAAGGACTGCTGGCACCTCCTTCGAGAATAGGGATACCGTCGATAACATATAACGGATCAGAGAAACCGAATGTAGCGACACCGCGTATCTGAACATTGGGGCGCGCGAATGGATCGCCACTAGGTGTTGTGACAAGCACTCCAGCCATTCGACCTTGCATGGCAAGTTCAGGATTCATTGCTGTACTCTTGGAGATCTCATCGGCGTTAATATTGGATATCGCGCCCGTAACATCTTTCTTTTCGCGTTCGCCATACCCAATCACAACCACCTCCGATAGTTGCTGAGTTGATGGTAGCATCTGGATATCTATCGTCGTTTGTGTTCCCACGGGAACTTCCTGCGATTCGAATCCGATAAAAGAAAATGATAAAATGTCGTCGTTGGAAACGCTTATACTGTAGGATCCATCCGCATCTGTAGCGGTACCAACTGTAGTACCCTTAACGAGGACTGATACCCCAGGCAACGGAGAGCCATCACTCGAGTCAGTCACCCTGCCGGTAACCGACCGTTGTTGCGCTGCGGCAGACAATGCCAGGCAAAAGCAACAAAAGACTAGTAAACTTTTTTTCATATTGATTGGTCTCGTTAGATTTTTGATCCATTGTAGCCATCTGTTAAATTTTTAACCAAGTTCTTCATAGTGTGTTCATGTGTTTAAGGATTTTTCTTCAAAATGGGATAGACATGACGCCTCCGGAGATGAATGGCTACAAGAATGTATGGGCGTTATTTACTGTCGCCATATTGAGTACAGGATACTACAGGAAACTGGAGCATCGACGTGCTAGTGAAAGTCCAAGATGCGATTCACACCTGTTTTGATTATCTTTTCTTTCATTGATCGACTCTAACCACCCTTATCATGAAATTCACGTTGCAAATACTACTATTAGGAAGCTTTCTGTGTTTTCAGTGCTCCGAAAAAAAAGAGGCATCTGTCGATAAGGAAAATCCAATAATTGAAGAAAATAGGAATCCAGGCACAACGTCATGGCTAATCGAAGTCCCGGAGAAACATTGTGAATATCCTGATCACCAATACTGCCGCCGGCCGCAAGTGGAAGCCTTTTGTTCCCAGGCAAGTTACTTTACCGGAGATACACTAAGTATTTTTGTCAGCACTGAACCCGCATCGTCTTACACTATTGACGTATACCGTATGGGTTATTATGGTGGTAAAGGAGGGCGATTGATGAAATCGTTTGAAGCCAAACAGGGCAAACCCCAGCCCATTCCTGTCGCTGGACAAAACAATCTAATTGAATGTAAGTGGGACACCGCATATTCGATGACAATACCGGAGGACTGGATCAGTGGCGTATATCTGGGCAAACTAACTACCCAGGATAGTAGCCAGTCCTACATTGTATTTATCATAAAAGACAAGCGTCCAACCGATATACTCTTTCAGTGCTCGGATATGACCTGGCAAGCGTATAACCGGTGGCCCTACTGGCATTCCATGTATGACGAAGGTCAAAAACCATGGGTGAATACCAATGGAGCAAGAATAAGTTTTGACAGGCCTTATGCACTATATATTAACGCACTGCCTATGGATTTTGCACCATTGTCGAATGGGTCGGGCGAGTTTTTACTATGGGAGTTGCCGTTGGCATTTTGGCTTGAGAAAGAAGGGTATGATGTTTCTTATATATCCAATACCGACACCCATGCAAATCGCGAAGGATTGCTCAGAGGGAAAGCCTTTTTGTCTGTAGGCCACGATGAGTACTGGACCCTGGACATGGTAGACAATGTGAAGTATGCGAGGGACGAAGGTGTCAACATACTTTTTCTCTCGGGTAATTCTGTTGATGGTGTAGTGTACCTGGACAAATCGTCGGATGGGCGACCCAATCGCATCACCGGTAGAATGCCGCAACGGGAACTTGCCGATGAAGAAGAACTGATGGGATCAACGTCATATGGTGTTGGCTACGGTGATATTGTCTGGCAAAACACAGATCATTGGATGTTCGAAGGAACGGGCATAAAAGATGGTGATGTCTCCAGAGAATTAATCGGTTGGGAATATCACGGTTATCCGCTGAAAAAAGACTCAACCCTTATCGTGCTAGGATCTGGAAAAATTAAGCCAAACAAATTTGCCAACAACAACCCTGAAGATCATGCGGTAACTATTTATACAGCGCCGAAAGGAAACTACGTTTTCAATGCCGGGACATGTATTTGGAATTTACCGCTATCCACCCCTCCTGGATTTCAAACCCCGGTGAATAACCAAGGTGATGATGGCAAAGCTGTTCTGAACTATGTAAAGGACGACGAAAAAATCAAACGCATCACAAAGAATTTATTGGACAAAGCAATTAACTCTACTTTGTCTAGTTCGAAAAAGGAATAAGGAATAGGGCGTCTAAGTGAATTAGGTATAAAGGTATAGGGTATAGGGACGCAACTTTAACGTTCCGTCTCTTCGTTGTCAAGTTACCAACGTGAAACGAAATGATAAGGAGGAAGTCGCTCCAAACTTGATGAACAGATAAATAATAAGCTATGATTTGGCAAGCAGGAATCCTGAAAAAAATGTCATTTCCAATTTAAAAAATCTATCGGAATCAGAAGTCATTTTTCGTTTATGATTGAGAT
>CAMLER010000327.1 GCA_946478915.1 uncultured Chryseolinea sp. | reverse complement strand
TACCTCGACATCATTTAATGATAAATTTCCCGGACGGGTATTCAAATTTGAGTCGGTTTTTAAGTCAGATGCGAAAAAGCTGAAGGAAATTTTTCAAGAGGGGAAAGCAAACATCTTTACGCGAAACTATCCTCTAAGCGTGAATGAGATGCGAAAAAAATATTCCTTAAAAGATGGCGGCGACAAATTCCTGATAGCATGTTCCGGCATGAGCAAGAAGTTCTTGCTCGTCGCGAGGAGGGTGAGATAGCACTCTACCTACGAAATAATTTCTTTGCAATAGGCAGAACCAAAAAATATCAGCGTGCTGGACCCTTAGTGATCTCGTGGCAAAAATAAATAACCGTCAAGATCGCATCATACCAAGGGAGGTTCCGTCCTTTTATAATGCATTCTCGTCTTTTCGGTCTGAGCTTTATATTGCCTGCAATATCAAATCAATCCCAACTTCGCCATTAAATTTCTTTACCAACTTTTGGTCTACATATATGTACACCGACGGTGCTGAGATAGGTCCAAAATTACCAAGGACACTTTCAACCGTCGTTGCCGCAAAGCTGACATTCGGATGTCCCAACAAATCATACGTCTTACCAAATTCTTCTATAGCCTGCATTTGATCTGCGGAAATAAAATAGAGCTCATATTCAGTGAACTCATTAAGATGCTGCCTGATCTCTTGTGCTTCCCTTTGGCAATGATCACAGTCCGGTTGAAAAAGGATCAGCATCACTTTCCCAGTCAAATTGCGAAGATCGACAATAGATTGTTTGGAAGTTGTTACCCTCATCTGAGGCAGATCGTTGATGGGTACTGGCGGAACCTGTGTTTCTTGTTTCCCGGATTTCGGCGTCGAACAGCTAAAAAGAAAAGTAAGGCAGCATGCCACAGTCAAAAGCGCGGAATTTTTCATAGGTATCTCAACACGGAATAAGTTATAAAACAAACGATCGCAATACTTCCATACAGCCTGATCACCATCCGCCGGTTTTGGGTCGCCTTCCACCACAGCAGGCCATAAGGTTTGAAAAGACCGGCAAGGAGCAATAAAGATGATACTATTCCGGCGGTCAGAAAGAGCATCTGGAAATGTTTCACCATTCAAAATTAACAGAATCTGGTATGACGTTGGAGGAGGAAGTGGTTAATATTATCTTTGCACCCTTTCAATAAAAAGCATTCGTGAGGGTGAGCGATTTCCTGGGCAGATATAGAGCAGATGGTTTTATCCGAACCGTAGCTGCAGAGATAAATGCGTCCGGGAAAAACAGCATTCAGCTCCGAGGATTATCCGGAAGCCTTGATGCTGTTATCCTGTCGGCAATTTTTAAGATTCATCCTCAGGATTTTATTGTCGTCCTTCACGATAGAGAGGAAGCGGGGTATTTTCAGAACGATGTGCAAAACCTTCTGGGAAAGGAAGTCCTTCTTTTTCCGCTTTCATACAAACGTCCTTATGAGTTTGATGAAGTTGAGAATGCAAACATCCTGATGCGAACAGAAGTTCTGAACTGTTTATCAAACAAGACTTCGCCACAAATCATAGTAACATATCCTGAAGCGCTCGCAGAAAAGGTTATCAATAAGAGGTCCCTTGCCCAAAATACCTTCTCTATTAAGCTGAAGGAGAAATTGGATTTGCATTTCCTGGAAGAATTCCTGCACACTTATGATTTCGAGAAAACAGATTTTGTTTATGAGGCAGGACAATTTGCTATTCGCGGCGGCATCATCGATATTTTCTCTTTCGCATATGAACACCCTTATCGCATCGAATTGTTTGGCGACGAAGTAGACAGTATCCGAACATTCGATCCGGGTACACAACTTTCAATTGACCCGCTGGAATCAGTAAACATAATTCCAAATATTCAATCGAAGTTGATGCACGATGAACGTCAGTCATTCTTTGAATTTATACCACCGAAGACCAGCATTTGGTTCAAGGACTTCCAGCTCACGCATGACGTCGTACAAAAGAGTTTTGATAAAGTAAAAGAATCATTTGAACAAATTGTTCGGCCGGGGGCAACGCAGGTAATATCACCTCCTGAAAAGTTAATGGATGATGGCGCTACATTTATGCGACTTTGTGAAAATTTTACCCGGGTTGAATTTGGCAATCGCTTTCTTCCGTCGCCATCGAAAAGCTTTGAGTTCAAGTCTGCTTCTCAACCCTCCTTCAACAAAAATTTTGAGCTGCTCGCAAAAGATCTGTATGATCACCAAAATCAGGGTTTCAAAAACTTCATTACAGCCGACGTTCCGAGGCAAACAGAAAGGCTGAAAGGTATATTTGAGGAAATCAACCCGCATCTGAATTTTGAGCCCCTAGACTTCGCGTTGCGACAGGGATTTGTGGACAGTTTGCTTCAAATTGTCTGCTACACTGATCACCAGATCTTTGAGCGCTTTCATCGTTACCGGTCAAAGGAAAAATTTTCAAAATCAAAAGCACTTACGTTGCGCGATCTTCAGACTCTCCAGCCCGGAGACTTCGTAACGCATATCGATTTCGGAATTGCCAAATTTGCAGGCCTCGAAAAAAAGGAAACGAACGGACACCAGCAGGAGGCCATCCGCCTGGTTTATAAGGATGATGACCTGCTGTATGTGAGCATTCATTCTCTCCACAAAATTTCGAAGTATTCCGGAAAGGAAGGAGCCACGCCTGCTATCAGCAAACTTGGTTCGCAAGAATGGGAGAATAAAAAGGCGAAAGCGAAGAAGCGGGTAAAAGACATAGCCAAAGAGTTGATTGAGCTTTATGCAAAAAGAAAATCTGCCCCGGGATTTGCATATGCCCCAGATAATTTTTTGCAGGCGGAATTGGAGTCATCCTTTATGTATGAGGACACACCCGACCAGGCGCGCGCTACCGAAGATGTAAAGAAAGATATGGAGCAACCGCATCCAATGGATCGACTGGTGTGTGGTGATGTCGGATTTGGTAAGACAGAAGTAGCGATCAGAGCTGCTTTCAAAGCAGCGAGCGAAGGAAAGCAGGTTGCTGTGCTGGTGCCTACAACCATTCTTGCCATGCAGCATTATCGAACCTTTAGTGAGAGGCTTTCGAACTTCCCTGTGGTGGTTGAATATATCTCAAGATTCAAGACGGACAAAGAAATAAAACAGATCCTGGAGCAAGTAAAAGAAGGAAAAGTCAATATTCTGATTGGAACTCATCGGGTCGTAAGCAAGGATGTCCAATTTAAAAATCTGGGCTTGTTGGTTATCGACGAAGAGCAGAAGTTTGGCGTCAAGGTAAAGGATCGATTAAAAGAATTGAAAGTTAACGTTGATGTTCTAACCCTTACAGCAACACCAATTCCGCGAACCCTTCATTTCTCACTTATGGGTGCGCGCGATCTGAGTATTATTTCAACTCCCCCACCAAACAGGCAGCCTGTTACAACAGAACTTCATACGTTCAACGATGTGGTTATACGCGATGCGGTGAGTCACGAACTTAAAAGAGGAGGTCAGGTATTTTTTGTCCATAACAGGGTTAGCGATATTGAAACCATGGCAAACAATATTTACAAACTTGTCCCCGACTCGCGGATTGGAATCGCACATGGGCAGATGGATGGTGACAAGTTGGAAAAGGTAATGGTGAAGTTCATTGATGGCGAATATGATGTATTGGTTTCGACTAATATAATTGAATCGGGTCTGGATATTCCAAATGCGAATACTATCATGATTAACCAGGCTCATATGTTTGGTATGTCGGATCTGCACCAGATGCGCGGCCGAGTTGGACGCTCAAATAAAAAGGCATTTTGTTACTTGCTCACACCTCCGGCTTCGGTACTCTCAGCCGATGCGCGGAAGCGCCTCGCTGCGCTTGAAGAATTTTCCGAGCTGGGCGATGGATTTAAGGTGGCAATGCGCGACCTGGATATCAGGGGTGCGGGCAACCTTTTAGGTGGCGAGCAGAGTGGTTTTATAACCGACCTCGGTTTCGACACATATCATAAGATTCTCGATGATGCGATTCAAGAACTGAAAGAAACTGATTTCAAGGATCTTTTCAAGGATGAGCTTCTAGAAAAAGCGAAAATCATAGTTCAGGATTGCGTCATCGAAACAGATATGGAAATTCTGATTCCAGATACCTATGTGAACAACATTAGCGAACGGCTGCAATTATATTCGAGACTGGATAATATAAAGGATGAGCCTCAGCTGATTGAATTCTCCAATGAACTGCGCGACAGGTTTGGTCCGTTTCCCACTTCCGTTACCGAATTAATTAATACGGTTAGGCTCCGTTGGTTAGGTGAACATTTAGGTTTCGAAAAACTGACTTTAAAAAATGAGTCGTTGCGTGCCTATTTTATCACGAACAATGATGCGTATTTCAGCTCAGAAATTTTTGGGAAAATCTTATCCTATGTCCAACTGCACCCGCGACAATTTAAAATGAAAGACTCCGCGGGTAAGGCTATGTTATTAATGAATCAAATAAAAAATGTTGATGCTGCCATCGAGCTGTTGAGCAGGCTGGCAGATCAGCCAATTAAATCCTTAAGCGAAATTTTTTCCAAATAGGGATCCAGCCCAATAGGCTTGTCGAACGCATTAATCATTAGCACTTTTTGGATCTGAGGCGAATAAAAAACTTCAATGAAGAATCCTTGGGTATGATAGAGAAACACCTTGCAATCCGCGCAATTTCGTTGAGCTAAATAATTGCCATAAAACGTAATAACATCACATTTCTTTTCAAACGGCATTACTCTGAAATTCTGAAGCGTAACCATGTGGGTCATTTTTTATGACCACTATTCAAAATTTTATGCCATCCGACTTATCGTCCAAAATGTACGTTAACCTGCGTTATTCAGGGATTAACTTCCCAAAAATGGATATGCCATTCCCGAAACAATAGAACCGCTTTCCAGGCGTTCATACCAAGCAACTCTCAATCTTTACTGATTAACGAGAAAACTTGCACCAACTTGGAAAACATGGTTTTAAGGACGTAATTAGCATTTATTAAACTTTTTAAATAAGATGAAATATTCTTTCAAGGTTGTCTTGTATATGCTGTGCGGATCGGTAGCGTTATCTGCCTGTTCGCTATTTGGCGGCAAAGGCGGAAAGCCAACAGCTTCAAATCCCGGTCAGGTAAGTACGGCCACTGGATTGGCTTATAACGACGAAGATCAGGGAGGCTTTATGGTCAATCCATATGAAGGACAGCCTGATGCTCCGAATATGGTATTTATTGAAGGCGGTCGAGCAGTTATGGGATCTTTCGAGGAAGATGTGATGTCATACCGCGATAATATTGAAAGAACGGTTTCCGTTGCTTCGTTTTACATGGATGAAACTGAAATTGCCAACGTTCACTGGCTTGAATACATGCACTATCTGGCAAAAGATTCTTCCCAGGAAGCCTACCAGGATGCATTACCTGACACTACTGTTTGGGTTGGAAAGCTGGCATTTAACGATCCTTACGTAGAACACTATTTAAGATATCCCGGATTCCGCTATTTCCCGGTAGTGGGTATCACCTGGAATCAGGCAAGCAAGTTCGCCGTTTGGAGAACTCGGGCAGTAAATATTAAGCTGGCTGAAGACGCTGGTGAAGAGTATGCGGAAAGCGATGGACGTATTCCATTAGAATCCGGAATCGTGGTTCCTGCCTATCGCCTCCCTACAGAAGCAGAATGGGAGTATGCAGCCCAAGCGTTGATCGGCACACAATGGTTAGAGGAATTGCAGACCCATCAACGTATTTACCCATGGGATGGCCATGCTGTCCGTAATCCTTATGGAAAACAAATGGGCTTTATGCTTGCGAATTTCAAGCGTGGACGTGGTGACTACGCAGGTATTGCTGGTCGCCTGAACGACGGAGCCTTGATCACCTCATATATTTATGAATATCCTCCTAACGATTATGGTCTGTACAATATGGCCGGAAACGTTAGTGAGTGGGTGCAGGATATTTATCGTCCGATGTCCTACCAGGATTTCGATGATTTGAATCCAATACGGAGGGACGGATTTCTTGACCCGGCTTCGGGAGCAAATTCCGGGTATAATAGTGACTTTGAACGCAATCCGACATCTTTTACTTCCCTGGTAACGGAT
>CAMLER010000326.1 GCA_946478915.1 uncultured Chryseolinea sp. | reverse complement strand
TGCCGATACCCGGGCCATTGTCTTCTACAAAGAATTCATAGTGATGTAAAAATTCCTGGTGATATACTTTTATGTATCCGTTCCGTTTATCATGGTGTTTTACGGCATTACTGATCAAATTCGAAAAAATTTGCAGCAACGGAACCTTCTCGGTATACAGCTTTGGCAGTTTGGAAGCAACAATCAGCTTTAAGCTGGATTTCATCATTAACGATTCTCCAACTTCGTCCACCAATTGACTCAGGTCGACCTCTTCCTTGTCACCCGTTTCTTTTCCTATACGAGCATACGACAGAATTCCATGGATAAGATTTTCGGCACGCAGCAAACGACCCTTGATGATTTCCATGTACTCGACAATTTTTGGCGACATTTCCGTGGCGTGATCCTCCTCCATCCATGAAACAACGTTGTCAATACCTCGCAATGGCGCTTTTAAGTCATGCGATACGATATGCGCGAACTGATCCAATTCCTGATTTTTCCTTTTCAGCAACGTGATATTCTCATTTAAGACGTGGGCCATATTATTTAATGAATGTGCCAGGTCACTAAGTTCATCGCGGCCTGAATCTTGCGTTGATACATCATAATGTCCCTCAGCAATCTGGTTTGCCATTTTCACCATCCCCATGATACGCGTAGAGATTCGGTACGCTAGGAAAATGGCAATAATAGAGCCGACAATAATTGATAGCGATGCGAGACCAATTGAAATTGCCCGAGTGCGACGGACAGATGCATCAAGAATTTGAGTCCGTATATCGCGGCTGTTGTATTCGTTATTGATAAATAGCCGTATCCGTTCCTGAAGTTGGCGATTCATGTAGCGCTCATTTCCCGTAGTAAGTTTTTCGCGATACAATCGGTTAAAACTCAGCAAGCTGCTATCGGAGTCCCCGGCAAGTTTTTTCGCGTCGATCAAAGGCGTAGAGAACTCGCTAAGCCATTCGTTGTTGATTTCGCGAATTTCGCCCAGCAACTCTCGCTGCTCTCCTTCTGGAGGGACCAGTCCCGACAGCTCTGATAATATGGTTTCGTTTTCGGCTTTTGCAGAATCGTATGCCTGAATAAAATAATTTTCCCCGGCAAACAGGTATCCGCGCAATCCGCTTATCATGTTGAGTATGTTGCGTTGAAAGCGGTTGCTGTTCCGGATGATCGTTGTTGACTTATTTACCCAATCGGAATTCTCCCTAACTTCTTCAGATTGTTGAAAATTGATATACGTTGTTATTGAGAATAGTAAAAGAATGAAGAGAAAACTAAAGAAAATCAAGTATGAAATCTTCATTGGCGCGCATTATAGGCATGTGCAGTATTATTTGCTAAGGTATTGTTCACAGTTATGGTATTCAAGTAATAGTTGTACAAATGCGGAGTGACCTTCGAATTTTCGGCAAAGCGTCATGTTTGAAGATCTCTCCAAAAAAGACTTTTCAACGAGTTTGCACGTTTTTTCTTACATAGGCGTTTAGTGAGACATACGTCTCGTAGTTTATTTACCCATTATTTCCGAATTTCAAGGTTTTAACTTTGTGAAAAGAATCAGGTTCTACTTTCTCTTTTCTTTTGCTTTTTCGGCCTTGTCGGTGGCTGCTCAAATGAAATCTGACACGAGCCCCATTAGCTTTCCCGACAGCGTCAAAATAGTACTTGAAAAGACCCGGAAAGACGATGCAATGCTTGTGAGCGAGGCGTTCGTTTCTGCATGGAATGGCTTGCGCGTGGATCAGCAGCTGATGGTTCAAAAACAAGTATGGCGGATGAGGAAGAAAAAATATCCCGTGCGCCCGCACCTTGTAAATTATTTTGGGGCATTGGCCAATGCAGTGAATGTCGAGAAGGCCAGTGTATCAAAAATTTCTGAATTCATCAGGGTTGCAGGTATTGTAATCGATTCTGAACCCACTCCGAAAGCGCTCAATTTTCTCAAAGCAAGCAATTCCTTTTTTGCCCATCACGCCCTGCATTACGAAAAATCAGTCAGGCTGTATGCTCGTGAAGACGACTACACCTTTGATTTCATTGCACCACCTCAACTAGGGGATTTTAGCGATACCACTTATTTAGCTCCAACGGATGAGGTAAGCGCACAGGAAGACTTGTACAATAGCGATGCTGATAGCTACGACCCATTGTCGGATACTGTCTACGTGGACGCTCCTTTATGGATGAATCCGCCACCGCCGCCTTTGGTAGAAGGCCCCGTTATACGGTTTTCGAAGGTTACATTGAATATGGTCACTGCCTATGATTCAGTGTTTATCAAGAATACCAAAGGAGTTTTTTCTCTTCGTACAAGTACCTTTGTTGGTGAAGAAGGTACTTTCGATTGGTCGCCTGCCTTACTCCACCCGGATAGCGTCTATGCCAATATCGTCTCGTATCACTTTAACGTGGCCAAACCGGAATTTAAGTCCGACCTCGTGAAGCTGAACTATGTTGGTAAAACGCCCGGCCCAATTCCTGGCGTTCTTGAATTTAAATCAGTGGCCCGAAAAGATTCTATTCCGTCCTCTTATCCGAGGTTTAAATCTTTTCAAAACAATTTGCGCATTCAGGGTATTGGAGATGAAAATGTTAAGTACACAGGTGGCTTTTCACTTTTGGGAAGAAAAATATCCAGCGCCTCCGTTAGTGGAGCTCCGGCGAAAATAGAAGTTTCGCATGGCGGAGAACCAAAATTTACCGCTGTTTCATCAGATTTTCGATTTACAGATTCCACAATCATATCTCAAAAGACAAGAATCAACATTCTGCAAAGAGGAGACTCAATAACACATCCTGTTGTGCGGATGAAATACACCTATGGTGACAGTATACAGTCACTGCTGCTGCGGAAGGACAAAGGTAGCATGAAGCATTCACCTTATTCTTCCACGTATTTTAATGTCGATTTTGCTTCAGACGTTATCAAGTGGGATTTAAATTCCGATAGTCTTAACCTGCTAACGGATGGTGGCAGAAACACAGTTCCGCTTATTATTGAATCCACCGATTTTTATGACCCGGAAGATTTTAGATTGCTAAGCGGACAGGGATTTTCGTTTCATCCGCTTGCGTTGGTCGCAAATTTTTGCCTTAAGAACAATGTAAGAGAATTTTACAGTGGCGATCTCGCCGCTTCATCTGGTAAGAAATTAGCGGATATCAAGGCCGCAATGGAATTCTTAAATCAGAAAGGAATGGTTTCGTACTATCCTAACATGGATCTGGTGCGGGTTAAAGAGAAAGCGATTTTAGTCTATCGCGCTTACAAGGGTGAAATGGATTATGACAATCTCAAAATTCATTCTGTAATCGACAGTTTTCCAAATGCAACATTAAATTTTTCTGATGGTTCGTTGCTTGTCCGCGGTGTTGATGAATTTAAGGTCAGCGATTCACTTAATGTGCGGATCAAACCGGACAGCAGTATCATCACCATTCTTCAAAATCGGGACATGAAATTTGATGGAACGATCACTGCCGGAAATTTCGAGATCAGTGGAAAAGGTTTCACCTTGAAGTACGATAGTTTCTTTATCAAGCTGACACATATTGATTCGATCAATTTTTATGTGACGGAAACGAACGCGCGAGGTCAAAGCATGCGGCGAAAGGTTAACAATTCCATGGTGAGCGCCGACTCCACTGCTGCGGCAGCAGGTGGACTTAATAACGAATCACAGTCTGGGACTTTGTTCATTAGCAAAGGCAACAACAAATCAGGAAAAAAACGGATTCCGGACTACCCCCGGCTGGATGCGGCCTCCGGAGGTGCTATTTATTTTGACCGACCGGAAGTGCTGGGCGGGGTTTACGACAAATCAATGTTCTTTGTGGTGCCCGCCTTCAAACTTGACAGCTTGAATAATGCTGATCCCGCGTCCATAAATTTCGACGGCACCTTTGTATCCAGTGGAATGTTCCCCGCTTTCAAAGAGAAATTACATACCCAGCCAGACAAATCTCTTGGCTTTGAACATAAGATTTTGCCGGGGGGGTATCAACTGTACGATGGTGACGGAAAAATGAATGGCAAACTCACCATGAACAATCGGGGTCTCCGCGGCGCAGGAACAATTGATTATCTCGCCGCTTCGGTTACGGCCAATGATTTTGTGTTCTATCCGGATTCGGTAACGGCAAAAGGAACTGATGCAAGACTTGCAAAATCACAAATTGGGAATGTTTCTTTCCCGCAAGCTTTGCTTACTGACTTTGAAATGAAATGGTATCCGCGGAAGGATGAAATGAGGATAAAAAATGTAAAGGCGCCATTCAGTTTTTACGATTCATCCGCGCAAATGCAAGGGACTATTATTGTTTCCAAATCTGGTGTAACCGGGATAGGCAAACTTGAAACTCGTGGAACAGAGTTGGTGTCGCGTCGTATGAGTTTCCAGGGAAAAGATTTTGCTGCGCGACGCGCGAAGTTCAGGGTGAAGTCTGATGACCCTACAAAACCTCTTCTGCAAGGAAACGATGTTAAATTGAAATTTGATCTTGAGCAAAATTACGCCGACATCAGTCCCGAGGTTGAAGGTGAAGCGGCAATCGATTTTCCTTTTGCGCAGTTCAAGACCTCGATTCCAAAAATGCGATGGGATCTGGATGAGCAAAAGATCACCATGACCAAAGATCCAGATGTTCCATTGGAGAACTCTTACTTCTACACCACCCGGAAGGAATTGGATTCACTGAATTTCAATGCCGAGAAAGCCGAGTACAATCTAAAAACACAGGAACTGAAAGTAAGTGGTATTCCATACATCATTGTGGCGGATGCTAAGATCACACCTGAAAATAATGAAGTGTTGATCCTTGAAAATGCAAAGATCGGCACATTGAAAAATACAACGATCGTGCTGGATACTTTGAACGGATATCACCGATTGACAGAAGGGGTTGTTGACATAGTCTCGAGAAAAGAATTTTCAGGATATGCTACTTATCAATACGTCAACTTCCTTAATGATACGTTTGCGATTAAGATGACGGATTTCCATCTGGAGCCGATCACAGCTGAAGAGGCAACAAGGAGATCCTCGCGAAAGAACGCCCCATCCGCACAAATGCAGACGGTCGCAACGGGCTCTGTTACCGCCCAGCAAAACCTGGTGTTAGGTGCGGGAATGTTTTATAAGGGCGACATGATAATGTACGCTACCAGGCCGGCTTTGCAACTTACTGGATTTGTTAAGCTTGATATCAAGAACATTGAAAATTACAACAGTTGGATTACGTATAGCCAGACCGGTGATGAGACAGATGTTCTCATCGACTTCAATACGGCTACGACTGAAGACGGCTCTGATGTCAACGCCGGTTTGCATGTAGGATCGAACGACAACGATCTGTATTTTACTTTTCTGAATAACAAAAAGTCTCCAGATGACGAGGACTTTTTCGTGCCGGAAGGTATGATGTATTATGACACTGCGTCCAAAGAATTTAAGATAGAAGACGTAGAGAAAGCCCGTGGCAATAAACTTTCGGGAAAAGTATTTGCCTACCAGGACGACAAAATGCAGGTGAGGTTTGAGGGGCCAATCAACCTGTTCCGCGGCACTAAGGATTTCAATATTACCGCCTCCGCAATAGGTCAGGGTAGCATGCAGACCAATGAGGTCAAGATGAACTCGTTTTTGATGGTCGACTCCAATGTTCCTATCCAGGCTTTTGACCTGATGGCCAAGCAAATTCAGGACGTGATTAAGAATGAAGGTGCCGACGAAGGATTGGGTGACCAAACCGATCTTCTTTATAAAATTGCGGACTTCCTCGGTGAACGTGTCGTGAAAGACTACGAACAAAGGAGCTTGCAGGGATATGTCCCGCTCGGAACAATGATGCCACTAGCCAAACCGTTGGTGTTCTCAAACGTCAACCTGAAATGGTCGGCAAAGCATAAAGCTTTTTATAGCGAAGGAAAATTGGGGTTATCGAACATTGGGAGAAATGATATTAACGGTTCGTTTGAAGGCTTTATGGAGGTTAAGAAAACTGAAGATGGGGGACCCGTGTTCAATGTGTTTATTAAAGCATCGCCCGAAGCATGGTATTACTTTGGACTTGAGGACAACAGACTGTTGGTACATGCCTCAAGTTCAGATTTCAATGACATCATTTCAAAGAGAACCAATGGG
>CAMLER010000325.1 GCA_946478915.1 uncultured Chryseolinea sp. | reverse complement strand
CTATTCCTCCGACGAAAATATTATCACACCTGCTAAAAATTTTTCGGGAACATTGTCAATATCCTTGCGGATCAGCGATGGTAAGTCAGAGAGTGCGCCATTTAATTTTCAACTGAATGTTGTCGCCGTAAATGATCCACCTGTAATTACCGGGCAAATTCCGCTGTCCATCGAAATGAATACAATACTGGAGCTGAAATTATCCGATTTGATTTTTGAAGACCCGGACAATAAGAACACGAATGACTTTAAATTAAAAATCTCTAAAGGAGCAAACTATACCCACGCTGCAGAATCGGTTATACCGGCAGCAGGATTTACAGGCGTGTTATCGGTTAACGTTGCTGTTACTGATGGCGTCGACACAAGTCCGGAATTTGTCCTGAAAGTAAATGTCACTTCGTTAGCCCCGAATGAACCTCCTGTTATAACTGGCCAAAAGCCAATAATTCTGACTGCAAATGGATCGCTCGAGATATTATTGTCGCACTTAATCGTAACCGACAACGATGACGAATATCCTTTTGGATTCAAGCTTAAACTTTTTGCAGGAGAAGGTTATAGTCTGAGCGGGACGAAAATTACCCTTGACCCAGGCATCTCCAGCGGAATAGTGAGTGTTCCTGTCGTTGTGAACGACGGTGAAGATGACAGTGCGCTTTTTTATCTCAAGATTGAGGTCGTTCCGATTACCCAAAAACCCAGGATAATCGGGCATCGCGATCTGAGTGTATATGAAGATAGTACGCTGGTTTTAAGTCTTTCAGATTTAATTGTGGCTGACGCCGACAACATAAACTATCCCGAAAAATTCATTTTGCTTGTACTACCAGATAATAAGGGTCGCTATAGCAGAGAAGGTAATGCGATAACACCAGCTCGTAACCTTAACGGATTTCTGGATGTGGGTGTTATTGTGAGTGATGGGACGAATCCCAGCGACGAGTATCATCTTGTCATATTGGTAAATCCGGTGAACGACGCTCCGGAGCTTTTAGTTTTTGATACAACAGCATTAAAATATCAGCCGGGGGAAGAGGCCATCCCAATAACAGAAAATATTCAAATTGTTGACGTGGATAATGACAACCTTATCATGGCCGAAGTTGGTTTTATGCCTGAAAATTATAATCCTGACAACGATTTACTGATCATTCCTGACGGGGTTTCCCATTTGCGCTCCGTGGTTAACGCAGATGGAATTTTATACCTGATCGGTCAAGGTTCGCTTGAAGATTATGAAAATGCGCTTGAGTCGGTTCAGTATCATTATCGACTAACACAGGACATCGCGGGCAATACAGAGGAGATCCTTTCCGGTCCCCGCACAATATACATGAAGTTATTCGATGGGCAGATGGAAAGTTTACCCCATGAAAGACGGGTTGTAATGCAAGTTGAAATTATGTTGGATATTCCTAATGCATTTACACCTAACGGCGACCTTAGCAATGACACATGGAATATTGTCATTACCAACAGTGACAAAGTTGAAAGCGCTGTTATTCGCGTTTATGATCGCCGTGGTTCATTGATTTACGAAACCGTTGGGTTCGAAAAACAATGGGATGGGATTCTGAACGGAAACCTGCTGCCGGTAGACACTTATTTCTACACCATCGACTTAAATCTCTCGTATACAAAGAAGACTTATAAAGGTCTCGTCTCAATTCTCCATTGAAAAATCAGTAAAGGTCGTTGCACTGTGGCATAGTTTTAGACGAGATCCTTCTGAGGAGTGGCATTATATGCTTGTTGAAAAAAACGACGTTGGATTTTGTATTGATAGATACAAAACTTATGATGAACTACCGTTGGCGGCCCTGGATGCCCTTCCTTTCTGCGCATATGTTATAGATTATCATTGGACCTATCTGTTTTTAAATAAATTCGCAGCAAGAGTCTTTGGTGCTAAAGTACAGGCGCTGGTCGGTCAAAATGCCCTCGAGGTTTTCAGGGACGAACAGTTCAAATCGATCTTTGAATTGATTGAAAATTCAGTAAATAACAGGACGACTTGTGATGAAACCATTTATTCGCAATTGCGAGGAAGACAGGTTAAGATCAAAGGATATCCGCTCAATGATTGCTATTATTTCTATTCCATTACCTTACCCGCCAAGGAAGAGTTACTGGACGAATTGAGACAGGAGTTAAACAAGCGAAAGGAAGTTTGGAGTATTGTTAGAAAAAAGGCTTCCACAGCCTTCCAGGATTTGAAAGTACAACTTTGGCTAGAGCGATTAACGGATAACGAATAACGGAAAACGATTAACGAATAATCCTACTTTGTCAACTTGTGATTGTGTATGGGCTACTGCCAATGCGCTCAATAAATGCAGGGTCACGAAGACCACAAAGAGAGGCACCACGAACACGACGCAGTTCTCGCCGTGCCCGTTGTGGGACTTTGTGCCCGTCGTGACCTTGTATTTCATCAATCCTTATTATGTAAATGTGTAAGCTGACAAAGTAGGACTAATAACTAAAATATCCTTCATTGGGTTTGGCATGTAATTCCACCATAGGAAAAGAAATCGAAACTTCTTCAGTCGAACCCTATACCTTATTCCCTATTCCTTATTTTTTGAAACTTCAAAACATTACAAAGTAGGGATAACGAATAACGAATAACGGATAACGGATAACGAATACGGGTGCCCTTTCAATTACGCAGACAGGGGCTGTTTGGAAATAAGTCAGCGACTTCACTTATTTGAGTTTGTAAAACTTTATGCTGGATATTGTTATTGAAGCACGAAAAGCGGCGTTAGCGCCGGGAATGAATGTCCGTAGGATTCTGCCCTTCAGACTAAGGCGAATGGTGGGCCCTTTCATTTTCATGGATCACGCAGGACCCATTACTACTGTACCAGAGAATACAAAATCAATGGATGTGCTACCTCATCCGCATATTGGACTTTCAACAGTTAGCTATTTGTTTGGCGGACAGGTAACGCACCGAGACAGTCTGGGTGTCGAACAGATTATCCGTCCTGGTGAGGTCAATTGGATGACTGCCGGAAAAGGTATTGCACATTCCGAGAGATTCGAAGACCCGTCCGCATTGAGTGGCGGTACGCTTGAGATGATACAGACCTGGGTCGCACTTCCGGTAAGGGATGAAGAAGCAAATCCAGCTTTCGATAATTATAAAGCAGATGAACTTCCAATTTTTACGGAGGCCGGGGTTTGGATGAGATTGATCGCTGGTGACGCTTTTGGGTTGAGGAACGGTGTGAAAACACATTCGCCGTTGTTTTACCTTCATGTGATTTTACAGAAAGATGCACGCATCGGATTGCCTAAGGGTCATTCTGAGCGTGCAATTTATATTGCCAAAGGAAGCGTCGAAGTTTCAGGTAGGACCTATACGCCGGGCCAGATGCTGGTATTCACCAACGGTGTAGATCCAACCATTAAGGCGAAAGAAGAAACCACTTTGATGGTGCTGGGTGGTGAACCATTGGGTGAGAGATTTATTTGGTGGAACTTTGTCTCCTCAAGAAAAGAGCGGATCGAGCAGGCAAAGGCCGACTGGAAAGAGGGCAGGATTGTTTTACCACCTTCCGACAACACTGAATTTGTCCCACTCCCCGAAGATTTTTCGAAACCCGCCAGTAATCCTCCGCCGCAGGCGCTTTCTTAGTACGCTAAGCAAAATATCGTTACAGCATTTTCACTTGCAAAACCCCGAGCTAATTGCTCATGAAGGAGTTTTTGAAAGAACATACGTGCAATTATTTTTACGAAGGCGTCCTATTATTGAAATAGATATATTTGGAAAATTTTAGAGCAGATGAAACATTCAATATTACTGACGCTTATCGGTGCATTACTTGTTTGCTGTGGCACGAAAAAAGCAAATGACGACAGTTCTTCAAATTCTGTTACCAACATCGATCGGGACTGGAAGCTAGGTGTTGCATTATGGACCTTCCATACTTTCAACTTTGAGGAAGCGCTGGAAAAGATCGACAGCTCAGGGCTGACTTACATCGAGCCTAATACATTTCACAATACCGGCCCGTTGTTTAATGACTCTCTCGTCCTTCAGCTTTCATCGACAGGTCTGAGTAAATTGAAAGAAATGATTGCAGAAAAGGGATTGAAGGCAGAATCTATTTACATCGCAGGCGATTCCACTGTTCTATCGTGGAAGAAACAATTCGACATTGCTAAGGCATTGGGTGTAAGTTTTGTGACGGCTGAACCACCTGTAAATTTGTGGGATGAGGTTGACAGTCTGGCAGGTCTTTATGGAATGAAAGTTGCCATCCATGAACACTGGAAAGGAGTGAGTGCATACTGGCATCCCGATTCAGTTTTGAGTGCTATCCAAGGGCATCCGAATTTCGGAGCATGCGCAGACCTGGGGCATTGGCCAAAAAGTGGTATCAACCCTGTAGATGCAGTGAAAAAACTCAGCGGCCATATTATTGGCATTCATCTCAAAGATATTGCTGCATTCGATGATCCAACGTTGAAAGATGTTCCGGTCGGAACTGGAGTTGTGGATTTTCCTGCCATCTTCCGCGAGTTAAAACAGCAAGGTTTCAAAGGACCAATTTATATTGAACGCGATGCGGAGGATTTGCCCAGCAATCTGCCATCTGTAATGCAAACCATAAGGTATTACAACGAGGAAGTTCAAAAATTGATTGAAGCAGAATAGTCAGCGCAGCGAGGTCCATTGAAAAGAGAACTAAGTTCAGTAATTCCAGAACAGCGTATACGAGACCGATATATTGACCTGGTCTCATTTGCATCCGACGCTGGATTTTATTATTTGCTCCCAAAGGCGGTCGTCCAGCCCGTCAGTGAAAAAGAGATTATCTCTCTTTTCCAGTTTTCTCACAAACATAATATTCCAATGGTGTTCAGAACAGGAGGTACCAGTCTTTCTGGCCAGTCCGTTACCGATGGAATTCTGGTTGACCTCAGCCAATTTTGGAATCGAATAAAGATCGAGGAGGGTGGGAGCCTGGTACGCGTTCAGCCGGGAATTACCGGTGCAATGGTTAACGCTTATTTGAAAAAATATCGACGAAAGATCGGACCGGATCCGTCGAGCATAAGTGCTGCGATGATGGGTGGCATTCTCTCTAACAACTCCAGCGGGATGTGCTGCGGTGTAAATCTGAATTCATACCACACCGTAAAATACATCCGGTTCATTTTGCCCGACGGAAAAGTTTTCTCTACCGAAATCACGTTGGACTATGAGCGGTTTGAGCGCGAGTGTAATGAATTATACAACAGCCTTGCTGCAATGAGAGATCAGATCGCAGCAAATAAGGATTTGACAGCAAAAATTCGGAAGAAGTATAAAACGAAGACTACAGTCGGATACTCTCTTAATGCTTTTATAGACTATAGCCATCCGCTCGATATTTTCGCGCATCTGCTGGTAGGCGCAGAAGGGACGCTCGCTTTTATCTCGGAAGCGGTGATGCATACCGTACCAGATTATCCTTTCAAGTCCACAGCATTATTATATTTTCCAACGATGTACGATGCATGTCAGGCGATCGTTCCGCTTACCACCGCCGGTGCTTTGATGGTAGAGTTGATGGACCGTGCTTCGCTGCACGCCGTTGAAAATATGGCTGGCATGCCTGCAATTGTAAGGACACTGCCGGAATCGGCTGCAGCCCTTCTAATCGAATTTCAGGAGAGTACACAACAGGAACTGGAATCACGGGTGGCGAAATTTTTGGAGTCGTCCTCAGCCTTGTCGTTGTTGAATGCTCCGGTCTTTACTACAGATCCCATCGAGCAGGATTTTCTATGGCGAGTACGAAAGGGACTATTTCCGGCAGTCGGCGCAGTGCGAGCAAGCGGTACGACTGTTATTCTGGAAGATGTAGCTTTTCCGGTTGAAAAATTGGGAGATGCTATATTGGATCTTCAGGCTCTATTTCAAAAATACGGATACCTGAATGCTATTATTTTTGGACACGCGAAGGATGGTAATATTCATTTTGTGGTTACTCAATCTTTTAATACCGAACAGGAAGTCATAAGGTATGATCGTTTTATAAGGGATGTAGTCTCGCTGGTAGTCGAAAAATATGAAGGCACCCTAAAGGCGGAGCATGGAACGGGAAGAAATATGGCTCCGTTTGTGGAAACTG
>CAMLER010000324.1 GCA_946478915.1 uncultured Chryseolinea sp. | reverse complement strand
AAAGCAGAATCCGTTTTAGCCATGGCACTAAAAGAGGCTGAAACGCTTGAGATGGTGGAAGTCCAAATTAATGCACTATATACCTTGTCGAAGTTGAAAGCTGAAGCAGGCAACAGAGAAAAGAGCCTGAGTTTTGCAAACCAGGCTAAGTTAAAAGCCGAAGCAGTCCGAAATTTTCGCCTGAAGTCCAAGGTTTACGAACTGTTGTCTTTTGTGTATCAAAAATCCGGTGATTATAAAACAGCGCTGGAGCATTACAAAGTTTACAAGATATTCGAGGACAGCATATATAACGAGAGCAAGTCAAAAGCTTATAAAGCCCAGCAGGTATTATTGGAAGTTGCTGAAAAAAATAAGCAACTGGATCGTCAGTCGACTCAATTGGCGCTATTGGATCAGCGGGTCATGTTTGAGAACCGTTGGAAGTGGTTCTACATCTTTGCCAGCGTCCTGTTTTTAACCTTGGGGGTTTTGTATTATCGGAAGTCGAAGGTGACAAAAATTTATTCCAATGAATTAGAAGTAAAAAATCAATTCATTACCGAGCAGAAGGAAGAAATAGAAACGATCAACCAGGAGTTGGAGAGACAGGTTCAACTCAGAAAGGAAAGCGATGAAACCATAAACTATTTTGCCACATCTCTTTTTGGAAAGAATGAACTGGAAGAAATCTTATGGGACGTTGCAAAAAATTGTGTTGCACGGTTGGGTTTCGTGGATTGTGTCATTTATCTACTGGATGAATCCGAGGGTGTATTGGTTCAAAAAGCTGCCTATGGAACAAAAAATCCCGAAGCATTTGTCATTCATAATCCCATACAAATACCGTTAGGAAAAGGAATCGTAGGTGCGGTTGCGCAATCAGGAGTAGCAGAGATCGTGGGAGACTCATCGGCTGATCCGCGATACATTGTGGATGATGAAATGAGGTACTCGGAACTAGCCGTCCCGTTGATTAATCAGGATAAAGTTATCGGCGTGATTGATTCGGAACATCCTGAAAAATATTTCTTTAAGCAATATCATCTGGAGGCACTTACCACCATCGCTGCTATTTGCTCCAGCAAAATTTCACAGGCAAAAGCAGATTCCGCTGCGCGACGAGCAAAAGAGGCGCAGGTTGAAGCGGAACAAATCAAGAAAATGGATGCGTTGAAGACGCAGTTCTTTGCCAACGTGTCTCATGAATTTCGGACACCGCTTAATCTTATCCTCGCGCCATTGCGCAAGAACAGATATCCTATTCCGGCGTGGGAAGTTGAAATGATGGGTAGGAATGCCACACGTTTGCTGAGATTGGTAAATGAATTGCTCGATCTTGCTAAAATCGAAGTAGGGCTTGTCACGGTGGCAAATCGTGCCATTAATGTTGCCAAATTTATTTCTGAAATAGCACAAACTTTTATTCATCTGGCGGAATCAAAAGAAATAACCTTCAAAATTGATATTGCCGAGCGAGATCTTGTTGCTGTGGTTGATCCCGAAAAATTAGAAAAAATAGTATACAACTTACTCTCAAACGCCTTCAAGTTTACACCAGTCGGAGAAACGGTTAGTATACAAGTCATCAAAGATTCAGCCCAAACATTTTCGATATCGGTTATGGATACAGGCATTGGTATTCCCGATCATCTTCAAAAGAAAATCTTCGACCGCTTTTACCAGGTGAATTCGTCTCAGACTAGACCGTATGAGGGTACCGGAATCGGTCTATCCTTAACAAAGGAGTTGGTAGGGTTGATGCAGGGTTCTATTTCGGTCGTGAACAATGAAGAGAAAGGGTGCGTATTTAAAGTCAGTCTACCCATCGGTGTTTCTTCTCCTGGTGAACTCCAGGAAGTGGAGGAAGCATTTCCTACTGAACTCACGCAGTCCAGTAATTATTTTGAAAATTTGGCGTCGATCGCAAATCAAGAGGAATTGGCCGCTCCAATGTATTCCGATCATCTGCCGATCGTCCTGGTAGTAGAGGACAATGAGGATCTCAGGAAATATATCAGGACACAAATCTCTCACGAGTTCAATGTAATGGAAGCATCAAACGGTCAGGATGGGTTGCGCATGGCGCAGGAAAAGATTCCCGACTTGATCATTACTGACATCATGATGCCTGAAATGGATGGTGTAGCAATGACCTTAAATATTCGTCAGGATCAGCGTACAAGTCATATTCCCATCATAATCCTGACTGCCCGTGATGACGGCGAGACAAAATTGAAAGGATTTGAGACAGGCGCCGAACAATACCTCGTCAAACCTTTTGAAATAAACGAACTCATTGCGAGGATCAAAAGTCTCCTTTCATTTAATGAAAGGTTGAAAAAGAAGTTCAGCCAAATCATAACGCTGGCTCCCGAGGATGTTGTCATTGAAGATCGGGATGCTATCTTTCTTACCAAACTAGTCAAAATCGTCGAGGACAACATCGATAATGAATCGTTTACCGTCGAAGGCCTTCAAAATGAAATTGGCATGAGCCGCATGCAATTACATCGAAAACTGAAGGCTTTGACTAACCAGTCTGCAAACGATTTCATCCGGTCTATCAGGCTGAAACGCGCCGCTCAATTACTACAGCAGCCCGGGATCCAAATTTCGGAAGCTGCCTATCGATCGGGCTTCAATCACCTTTCCTATTTTTCAAAATGTTTCAAAGAACAATTTGGAGTGCTACCATCCGAATATCATAAAGCCGTACACTAGTTCTACTTTGTCAACTTCCTTGGGCAGAAGAAAGAATAAAGGATCGAAGTTTAAAAACTCAGCGGTGAACAAAGTAGCTTTTCTCGGACCGGAGATGACGTATCATCAAATTCAATTGCCGTTGTATTAAAGAAATTTTAACTGCTAAGGCGCCATGGCGCTAAGCTTACGTGACGTTTCCTTTTTGTTTGTTTCAGAAATGAAATGCCACGTCAAGTGGAAATCTTAGAAGCTCAGACGCAAAGCGTGCTGCCTGGGGGCAGAATCAGTAGTCCAATATCGAAAGCTAACGCAGCAATTGCGAGTCTGCATGGAAACAAACTTCTTCGGAGATTTGATAGATCTTGCCTCCCTCCAAGTAGCTAGCTTTTGCGCCTTCGATCCGTTCACGCTTGGTCGAATATGCGGCTAAGGCTAGAGGTGGATGGTCAACAAGCGATCCCTTAACCGCGTCTTTGAATCCTGGCCTCAAGAATCATTAACTGCAGAGTGCTGGCACACTCTACATAGGTTATTACTTTGTTCGTCCCGGTTGAAACATGACAAAGTTGGACTAGTAACTCTACCGTTGTATTGATTTTCATTTCAGAGTGTCGATCATTAAGTAAAATGCCTTTCCAAACCCCAAAATAGGGTTGTGTGAAATTTGCGTTAAGAGGATGGAGATTTGTGTTAATGGAAAAAATACTGCTCCCATACTTTTGCGACCAGTTTTTTCATTTAAACAAATCATAATCCTCATGAAATCAAAAGTCAATGTCTTGTGGGTAATTCTATTATTAATCGGAATACAGGTTAAGGGCCAGGTGGTAAAAACACCCGGTGGTGGAGCAGCCGGTCCAGGCGCGCCGCTTGACGAAGGCGGCGGAACGCCATCAACCAGTTGGAGTGTGAACGCAAACGGACTCCATGTAAACGGATATTCGAACATAGGAATCGGAACCCTCCTTCCTGGCAGAAAACTGGACATCTATGGTGCGGCAAACACTTTTATCCGAGTTACATCTAACGGTGGAGTAGGCACCCACGTGTCCGGAATAGAATTCAAAAGAATTGCTGGCCTAACCGAAACCAACTGGGATATTGTAAATCAGGATCAGCTTCGCATTCGCAAGGAAGGCATTGCAGTACTTTCGTTTGATAAAACGGAGGCTTATTTCGGCAACATCAACGACAGGATGAGCCTTGATATTTGGGGAAAAGGGATAGTGAAGGCCAACAGTGTAATGGATGACGGCAGTATAATAATAAGGAATAACCTTTCTGGTCATAATCAAATACTGCGGCTTGACGCAGACCAGTTGGAATCAGAGGATGATTTTTACATAAATTATTTTTCAGACAAGAACCTGGATCTTGTTCGTGGCGGTGGCAAAGTTCGTATCAATACCCTTGAGAATACTGCTCAACTCAATTTGGCATCTACCGAAGAAATGCAACTTCGACTTATTAATTCCGGCAATCAGGGTGGATCATGGAATATTGGGGTTGCAAACAGTGACTGGCTTGCAGGTGCAGGTAAACTGGTATTCTCCCATACAGCCAGCTCCGGAGATGCTACAATGGTCATAACGCCGGCGGGCAAAGTTGGAATTGGTTTCACAACACCATCAAGAGAGCTACAAGTCAACGGTGTCACCAGCACAAAAATTCTTGAGATAACGGGAGGCGCAGATTTCGCTGAAACTTTTGATATCGTAGAAAGTGAAAAACTTTTACCAGGTACAGTTGTAAGTATTAATCCGGACAATTCCGGACAGTTACGAGTTTCTGACGAGGCGTATGACAAGACCGTTGCAGGAATTATCAGTGGCGCGGGTGGTATCCAACCTGGAATGTTAATGGGACAAGAAGGTACTATTGCCGACGGCAAGCATCCCGTAGCTTTAACCGGAAGAGTGTATTGTTTGGTTGACGCAAGCTACGGAGAAATCAAACCCGGCGATCAGCTCACCACATCATCTACTCCCGGACACGCTATGAAAGTAACCGATCATGATGCAGGCCGCGGAGCAATAATAGGAAAAGCAATGACATCACTTAAGGACGGGAAGGGATTAGTTCTTGTGCTTGTCAGTCTTCAGTAATAAGCCCTAACTAATATTAGACTATCATGAAAAGATCATTGATATTGATGATGCTGGGTGGGCTGGTATGTGTAACGCCATGCCTATTGGCCCAGAAAATGGTGCCATTTGCTTTCGCTCATGAATCAGATTCTTCAGCGGCGCCATCATTGAAAGTGCTTACTGAAGTACACGAAAATGCTTCCACATTCATGCGCCTATATTTTAAGGGAACAAGACTTGGAAAGAAAAGCTATCTGCTACTGGAGGCTATGGATGGTGCCCAACAACGACTGACAGGCGAAGATCTCGAGAATTGGAATTTCAGTTCGGCATATTTTAACGGAAATACCGTAAAGGTTTCACTGTTTTCGGCGGCAGGGGAATTGAACAAGGTGGTAATCACCTCTATAAAAGTTAGCGACGGAGAGTTTGCAAGTGGGAATGGTAAGAATACCGGCGGCAGACAAAATAAACCTTCCCAGACAGCAGCTGCTAACAGCAATCCATTAAGTTATGACGAATTGCCGCATGCCGCAGCTGTAGGAAGGTTTACAAATGGTGATCATTCTTATGGAACGGGCTGGATAGCCCCCAATGGCGCAATTGTTACTTCACGAGACAACGTTTGGGACGTCATATACGCGGACGATGATATTATTGAATTTAATATTCCTCCCTCAGCAAGCTATGGAACAGTAACTCATCCAGACCCTTCCGATCAGTACCCAGTTAAGCATAGATCTCATACCTATGGATGGATCAATTTTGATTTTAAGCGAAAACATGGCTATAACATAGCAAATGAAGAGGAAAACAGTTGGTCTGCAACATGGGGTATTTTGGAGGCGTTGCCAAATTCAACCGGTCTGCGACCAGGAGAACGGCAACAACAGTTCTTCCGTATTGCACCCAACCTCGGATCATTCACGCTCAAGGAGAAAACCGTATTGGTTGATATTTTACACTATGGCGAAACAAATGCCGATCTGCTCGATGATGGGTCGAATTACAGGACACTAAAAAGATATACAACAAAGTTGGAGCCTCAGTCTGAATATATTGCGTCTGGTGAGATTGATCTTGAAAGCTTTACAGTTTACAACCTCAAAGAAGGTAACCCAACGTTTCTTGATTCGGATAACGGAGCGCCGATTACCTTCAGTGGGTATAATATTGCCATCGGTGTTCATTCAGATTTTTACATTTTTGCACCAGCCGTCGGAGTAGGGTTCAAGGACGCAGCGCTTCAAGGCAACCTTAACAACTATTTTTCTTCAAATATGGTATATGTGGATCAAGGTAGCTTGTGGGATTCGAGCACAGGCTCAATTGACAAACCCTATCTTGAAATATATGAGGGTATTGAGC
>CAMLER010000323.1 GCA_946478915.1 uncultured Chryseolinea sp. | reverse complement strand
CCCTTCAATACTAACGCTGACTGCCATGCGGGCTCCGTTTCCCCTTCATTCCATTCTATTGACACATCGCGCATCTGCAATCCATTCACATTTTCAATGCGAATACCGTCGGTTGCCCGTTTGTCTTTGGCATTTTCAACATCCATAAAAAGGCGGACATTTGATATCCGGATGTTCTCCAGGTGTTGTCCTTCATAACCGGTGATGGTTGATGTACCTCTTACTTTTGCGTTTATATTGTCAATAGAAATATCGCGGATCTGTCCGATAGGAGAGGAGTCCGTTCTTTTTTTCAGTACGAACTTGCACATTTCTGAATCACCCCACCAGTTCCAATGACGACGGCTCGTTTCGATAGTGAGATTGGAAATGATTACGTTGCTGACAACCGCACCATCCTGCACGTTTATACCAAAGCCTTTGTTGGAATTTCGGATAACGCAGTTGCTGAAGATAATGTCACGGATATCCGCCTCTGTTTCTGTGCCAATCATTAATGGCGTTGATGATGATGTCAATATACAATTCGTTACCGTAACATTTTCAACCGTGTTGGCTTTCTTACGGTTCCTGGCAATAGCTTTCAGGACTATAGAATCATCTGCGGTGGTTATGATACAGTCTGAAATTACCACGTTCTTTGATGAACAGATATCGATGCCATCAGCATTAACACCCTTCTCCAAATCGGAATAGATATATACGCCTCTTACTGTTACCCTATTACAATCATTGAGACGGACCGTCCATAGTGGAGCGTTTATGATTGAAATGTCGCGAAGGCTCACGTTGGTACAGTCATTAAGCACAAAGAGAAAAACGTTCATAGCATCGCGACTGCGATAATAACGCTTCATCTCAATTCCGGCCAGGCGCGCGATCTCCTGTACTTTCGCTATTTCCGGATCTGCCCCGCGAACATTGTCATAGTCGTAACGAGCGAGCCCATCGATAGTACCTTTGCCAGTGACTCCGATGTTTTTTGCATTTTCAGCAAAGATCAAGGCTCGTGAATCTGGGATATAATCGCTGCGTTCCTGGCTGGCAAACAGAGTGGCTCCCGCATCAAGATGCAAGGTAATATTGTCCAGTAGTTGTACCGTTCCAACGGTGTACTCGCCTGCGGGTACCTGTACCATTCCACCTCCGGATCTTTTGCATGCTTCAATCGTGTCGCGGAATGCCTTGGTTGCATTATCCTTCCGTAGGCCGGTGGCGCCAAAGTCCCTCACGCTATAATATTTTTGTTGCACATTCGTCTCGTCTGCCTTAGCAGATATGAAACCCAAACCCATCAGTGCGGGAGTGTATCTTAATATTTCTCGGCGGCCTAACTTCCGGACAGAGCTTTTTTTCATGTTTGTGGGCGTTTAACGGTAACGTTACAAAGTAATTATTCATCAAGCCAAGATCAAGATTGTTTTTCCCAATCCATTTGAACAATGTTTGAGCGGAAATGCCCTGACGGGTTGTGTGATTTGTGAATTATCTTCTATCACCTTCACATGTGGCAATTGGAATGGGACTGACGTAAATCAGTAGCAGACTAAACAATTATCATTTCACCGAGCCTCATTTTCACGGTTATTCACCTTCAAATCAAATACAGCCCATGAAGACCCTTATTGTGTACTATTCCTATTCGCATAACAATGAAATCCTGGCTAAGTATCTCCAACAAAAACTTTCGTGCGATATTTTAAAGATTGAGGAACAAAGTAAACGTTGGGGTATTTCCATTTTGCTTGACCTGGTATTTCAGAGAATTCCCAGGCTTAAAGAGCATGGCATTTCCCTGGACCTTTACGAACACATTATTTTCCTCGCGCCAATATGGGGCGGAAAAATTGCATCACCCTTAAGTTCTTTTTTGATGAAAGAAAAGAGTCACATCCGATCATATTCATTTATCTCCATATGCGGTGGAGCAAACGGTCAGGCAGAGAAGATTTTCGGAGAACTGAAAGAAATCTCAGGATTGAAGCCTTCGAATGTCAAAGAATTATGGGTTAATAATTTGCTACCCGCCGACAAAAAGGATACGATCAAAAATACTTCTGGTTATAGAATTGTCCCCGCTGACCTTCAAAAATTCAGAAACGAAATTGATGAGTTCTTACGGAAGGTCGAGCAGCCCGCTTTCTCCCCAAAATGAATTACAGCAACATTGACATTTTAACGATTGCTTTCGTTACGTCCAATCTCGCAGGAGCCTTCATCTTATGGACTGCCATAAAAAATACGAAGGTTACAAGATTTTTACTTGCCGTGTTGTTTGGCTGGGCATGCTGGACCAATTATCGTACCGCCAGCGTTAGTCCAAAAGTTTATTTAGAATATGGGAAGGAATCCATTGCCTTTTATTCAGAATTCATCAACGGCTGGTTTTCAAATCATATATCACTCTTTGTCTCCATCATTGCCATTGGCCAAGGATTGATAGCAATGGGAATGTTGTGGCGTTCCAATTGGGTCATGCTAGCGTGCTGGGGGGCTATTTTATTTTTGATGAGCATAGCGCCGCTGGGCTTATATGCCGCTTTTCCCTTTTCAATTTCTGTAGCAATGGCCGCCTGGGTCATTATCCGGAAGGACGATAAGCAGTCTTTGTTTAAGTGGCTCCCCAAGTATGCTAAGTAAACAATTCCGGAGATAGCGCCACCATTGTAGAGTCATCATGGGTCTGCTCATTGGTTAGAGAACCGCTTAAATAGGGAGCTAAATTGACTGAATTTGGTATCCTACCTTTTTGGACAAAACCGTTGTTCTGCCAAAGAAGAGGGCTTTATTGGTCTTTCAATCGTATGAAGAAGACATTTTCTTGTTTTTTTGAATATCCGAGCTTATAATTGTATAAATAACACTTATTATTCACTTCTTATAGTAAGGACCTTTCAAAATAATGAAGGCATGAACAGAAGTCGGGAAAAATTGGATCGTTCGGATGACTTGTGGCTTTCCCACTTATACGAACGTCATGTCCAATGGCTCTATAAATATGGGATGAATATCTGCAATGATTCTAGTGTTGTTTTGCACGCTATCCAACACTTAGTTATCAATATGAGCGATCAGCCGGAATTATTTGTCGCTGGTCCAACCCTACGTTTCTGTCTGTTTAAGAGATTGAGGGATCTAATCTCCGACACCATCTTGGATGACGCAAGCTTTTCACCTCACACGTCGCATAGCCAAAGCGTTATTAAGAGACCTGAATTGACGTTACGGCAACGGGAAGCATCTTTTCTCAAATTGTACTGTGGCTTCAGCTATCAGGAGGTTGCGTCCTTAATGAATGTCGACCTTGAATCGAGCTACGAGCTTGTAATGCAGGCTATTGAAATATCGCGAAAACAAAATCAAGGACAGATTACCACAGTCTACGAGGTTCACTGAAATAGCATTGGCAGAGAGTACACGGGCAGTTACCAAAAACACAAAAGAAATATGCGATTGTTCACGGTCGGGCTGATGGTTTTTATATCAGCTGCTTTATACGGTCAGCCCCGCCGAGGGCCGGTAGTAATTTCCCCGCAGGTGAATGCTGACAATACCGTTATTTTTCGCTTCCTCGCTCCGATGTCGAAAGAAGTCAAACTAAGTGTGCAGTCCGAGAAGTCTCATGTGCCCATGACAAAAGATACAACGGGTATATGGAGTGTTACTATAGGCCCGGTAAAACCAGATATTTATCCGTATCACTTTGTAGTGGATGGCGTACCTGTAGCTGATCCAAGAAATTCAAATATTTTTCCAAATGAAGGATTTCAAAGCAGCCTGGTTGAAATACCAGGCAAATCTGACTTAATACATTCCGTTCAGAATGTTCCTCATGGTACACTTTCGTATCGCTATTATGAATCGAAAGAGTTGGGTACGAGACCTGTTATTGTCTACACGCCGCCGGGTTATGAAAAAGATCTAAAAACGAAATATCCTGTGCTTTATCTTCTTCATGGAACAACAGACACAGAGGAAACATGGACTAAAGTAGGGCGTGCCAATATCATTCTTGATAATTTGATTGCCCAGGGTAAAGCGAAGCCGATGATCATCGTGATGCCGTATGGACGTGCTTACCCAGCGATCAGCAAGTCATCCGGCAGCTTAAGAAACTGGGACAACCTGCAAGAGTTCAAAAAAGATTTTTTCAACAATCTTCTGCCATTTGTAGAACAAAACTTTCGTGTGAAATCCGACAAGGATAGTCGCGCTATTGCAGGATTTTCCGGAGGGGGAGGAGAAACATTATATATAGGATTGAACAACACGAATCTGTTTAGTTGGATATGTGGATTTGCTCCCGGAATGTTGAAGGAGGAGTTTGACAGAAACAATGCAGCTGCTTTTTCAAATCCCTCTGGTGTGAATGAAAGCTTAAAATTATTCTGGATTGGCGTGGGAAAGGAAGACGGTTTATATCCAGTTATCGCCGAATACTTGCAGGTGCTGGAGGAAAAAAAGATCAAACATGAGACAATGATATCCGACGGTGGGCATACCTGGATGAATTGCAAATTGTATTTGTCAACTATAGCACAAAAGCTTTTCAAATAGAGAACAAGAGATCGATGAAGAATCAAACAAGACCCTCAGGTGTGCGCGAAAAATCATTTGCAATTGTGGCATTAGTAATAGCAATGTTTTGCATTTGTGTTACCGGAATTTGTCAACCGCCCCGAGGCCCTTTTGTTGTTTCGCCCGAGATACACCCGGATAAAACCGTTACATTCCGTTACCTGGCGCCTCGCGCAAAAATTGTAAAACTAAGCGGCCAGTTTCAGAAGAGTCCAGTGGAAATGAGCAAAGACTCGCTCGGGATCTGGAGCATAACAGTAGGTCCAATCAAGCCGGATATTTATCCCTACAGTTTTCAGGTCGATGGTGTTACCGTGATGGATCCGGCCAATGTTGCATTTTTTCCCAATGAACGCTTTAAATCAAGCTTAGTAGATGTTCCTGGTGACAAACCGTTGGTGCATGCTCTGAAATCAGTCCCTCATGGTACAGTGACCTTTGAATATTATCCTTCGGTCGAAGGAAGCACGGGTTCTCTCATGGTTTACACACCGCCGGGATATAATAAAAATGCTGCTGAACAATATCCCGTATTTTATCTGATCAGCGGTACGACAGATACCGAAGAAACCTTTTTTAAGGTAGGTCGCACAAACCTTATTCTTGATAATTTGATTAGTGAAGGCAAAGCTAAGCCGATGATCATTGTTATGCCTTATGGAAATCCGGCGGCTAGAATTGCCGAGCAAAGTGGTAAGCCAAAGCCAGCTGATCTCAGGTCGAGGGAAGGGGATGACGCGATGAAAAGGGCCAAGCTTTTTGAAGTTGATTTGGTTACAAACGTGATTCCCTACGTTGAAAAAAACTACCGCGCGAAAAAAGATCGCAACAGTAGGGCCATTGGTGGTTTCTCGCGGGGAGGAGGCCAAACCTTACGGACAGCATTCGGTAATATGGACAAGTTCGCTTGGGTCTGTTGTTACAGCGCTTATTTGTCTACCGACGAGATGGAAAGCGCATACAGACACGTTGGAGAGAATCCTGAGAATACCAACAAGCAATTAAAGCTATTGTGGGTAAGTGTCGGCGAGGATGATTTTCTTTATAACCAGACAGTTGAATTTATCGATTATCTGAAATCCAAGAAAGTCAATTATAAGAGTTTGATCACGCCTGGAGGGCACACCTGGATGAATGTGAAAACGTACGTCGCTGAAACGACCCAATTGCTTTTCAAATGAGAATCTTTTTGGCATCCTTGGTTAATGTTAGCACGACCTTCTTGCTGATTGTGGTTCCATTAACTGTTTTGGCACAAAGGGACGAACGTATTTCTGTTCTGATTATCGATGGATTCAGCAATCACGACTGGAAACAAACCACCAAAGTCGTGAAATGGATTTTGGAGAACCGGGGACGATTTCAAGTCGATGTATCCACCGCTCCCCTGGATAGCAACCTACGATTAGGCTGGGTGCCCGAGTTTGACAACTATGATGTTGTCATTCAAAATACAAACAATATTCACGATCTAAAATTGCGATGGCCTGCTAAGGCAGAGAAAGCATTGGTGGACTATGTTAAAAATGGTGGTGGATTATATGTTCTTCATTCTGCGAACAATGCTTTTCCTCATTGGGAAGA
>CAMLER010000322.1 GCA_946478915.1 uncultured Chryseolinea sp. | reverse complement strand
TCCTTTACTTTCGAGAGCTTGAGCGATCTTTATTTTCCCCCAATTTTTTAGTCTGAACTTTCCTCCTGCAAATGCTTTGGCAAAGCGTTCTTCATTGAGATACCCTTCCGTTATGAGGTGCGAAATCATCTCATCCACTTCTGTGGTTCCCAGACCTAGCTCATAAAGTTTTTTCTTCACTTCCTGCTGGCTGCGTTCCTGGTAAGCGCAATAGTGGTAGATTTTTTTTTTAATATCCGCCGATGTCAGTTTTCCTGATTGGTTCCGCACAACATAAAATTAAGAAGTAAAGCTGAAATCAGGCGATACGATTAATCGGACTGTCAAGTTTAAGAAGAAAAGGAATCAGGGATAGGAAACTAGGTATAAGGTTATAATGGTATAAGGTATAAGGTTCTTTCCAATTTGGTAGACTACCAAAAGGTAAAGGGTCGGATATCAGCCCTTGATCAAGCCTTTATTCCTTAAAATACTCGTTACAAATTTTCTTTCATTCTCTGTATTAAAGATCTTGAAGGGCCAGTATATCAATTGTGCCTTATTGACAAATAATACAAAGTGATCTTTGCCGATCGAAGCGCTTTTAATCTGATCCCATTTTAGCGGCATACCTTCGCGCGGGTTTATTTTCATAAGAATCTGCTGACTGCTGATCTCATATGAGAACTTTTCAAACAGCATTTTGCCCTGCTCGAGTTGTGTAACACCATAAAACTGAATCCACCAAAAAAGCAGGTATAATCCGAGAGCTATTATTGCACCGATAAACCACCATATCGAGGCAGCTCCCGGTATGAAATATCCCATACAAATCAAAAGGGCGCCAGCAACTGCCATCCATCCTTGTTTCTTAAGAATGGTTTTAAACGCTGTATTGATATACGTTTTCTTATCCAGTCTATAATTTTTTGTCCTAACGATCATATTTTTTTCTCTTTTCCTATTCTTAATTAATAAGCCTTCAGGCTCATATCCAGGCCCTGAACGCTATGCGTCAATGCTCCTACCGAAATAAAATCTACCCCGCAATTTGCGATGTTTCTAATGGTTTCCTCTGTTACACCCCCGCTGGCCTCCGTTTGATATTTCCCGTCAATCATAGCCACTGCCAGTTTCATAGTCTGGGTATCCATATTATCCAGCATGATAATGTCAACTCCTCCAACATCGATCACCTCGCGAACCTCTTCGAGTGATCTCGTTTCAATTTCGATCTTTAAGTTCTTGTTTCCGGCGCGAAGATAATCTTTTGTACGAATGATTGCCTGTCGAACTCCTCCTGCCATATCAACATGATTATCCTTTAACATAACCATGTCGTACAGCCCGATCCGGTGATTAAATCCACCACCTATCACGACAGCCCATTTCTCCAGCAACCTGAAGTTAGGGGTGGTTTTGCGAGTGTCCAGTAGCTTAGCTTTTGTACCTTTTATGAGTTCCGTAAAATGGTGGGTTTTTGTAGCTATGGCGCTCATCCGCTGCATACAGTTGAGCACGAGCCTTTCTGTCGTCAGGATTGATCGGGCTGGACCCTCGACTGTAAAAGCACTATCGCCTTTCTTGACCGGCGCACCATCTTGTAATAATACGTCTACCTTCAGATTTTCGTCAAATTGGCGGAATATGGCTTGGGCAAGGTGAATACCCGCTAGTATACCATCGTCTTTGACAAGAAGTTTTGCCCTCTTTACAATGTTTGGAGGTATAGTGGCTAAACTCGAATGATCACCCTCTCCAATGTCCTCATCAAGCGCGGATTGAATAAAACTTTTAAGAAAACTTTCTGTGATGTAGTCCGGAAGCATCCGGTAAAAATAGAATGCGCCAACATACGATCAGATTCAAAACCGAGTTTTATTCTTTCGCAAATGAAATTTCGTGGACCAACTGTTGGCTGTTGATCGCCTTGATCTTCATGAAGACGCGATATGTCTCACTGCCGCTTTTAAACTGCCCAATTGCAAAAGGCTGGCCCCCTTTTGAAGAACCTTGATGTATTATGCTGAATTCTGAAGGTGGATGTTGTTTGAAAAAGTCGCGAAACACAAATTCAGCCTGTGCTTTACTATAAGATTGCATGGTGCCTTCAAGCGTCACATCAACCGTTTGATTCAGGTATTTTGAGAGTTCTTTTGCGCTACCTGCCTTAATTGTTTCCTTAACCTGATCAATTACATCTCCCTGTGCGAAGGTTTGAAAGCTAACAGACGTTAGAAACACCAGAGCTAACGCGGGTAGATATCTTTTCATTTTCATGGTTAATAAGTTTGCGAAAACTATGCCATTATCGAAAGATAATAAAATAAGTGATTCTGCTTGTTTAACCTTTGGCTGACGACAGCTGTCTGAAGTTCCGTTGCCTGATATTCTTTTGAGACTCGTTATATTTGCGCTCTTTTGTGTCCGACAAAAATACATGTCCATGAATAAAAAAGTTTTATTGATGATACTTGACGGATGGGGCATTGCAACCAACAAAGCCGTATCAGCAATCGACCAGGCCAAGACGCCATTTATTAACTCTTTATACTTAAAGTATCCTCATAGTAAGCTCGAGGCATCTGGCTTGGCTGTTGGACTGCCTGCAGGCCAGATGGGAAATTCTGAAGTGGGACATATGAATATTGGGGCCGGTCGTGTAGTGTACCAGGATCTCGTTAAAGTGAATAAAGCGATCGATGAAAAGGAGCTGGATTCTAATCCAGTTTTACTTGACGCACTTTCGTATGCAAAGAAAAACGACAAACCGGTTCATTTGATAGGATTGGTTTCAGATGGTGGGGTGCATTCACACATTAATCATCTGAAAGGCCTGATTACAATAGCCGCAAATCAGGGTGTTAAGAACCTGTTTGTTCATGCATTTACAGACGGACGGGATACGGATCCAAAGGGTGGTGTCGACTACCTTGCGGACCTTATCAATCACCTAACGAATTATGGTGGAAAACTGGCGAGCATTATAGGCCGGTACTATGCCATGGACCGCGACAAACGCTGGGAACGCGTGAAATTGGCGTATGACCTGTTAGTGCATGGCGTGGGTGTAAAAACAACCGATCCGCTGCAGGCAGTTGTGCAGTCTTATGAAAATAAGGTAACTGATGAATTCATACAGCCGATCGTGGTAGTAGATCCGTTGCAGCAGCCACTGGGTACTATCAAGGAAGGTGATGTTGTTTTGTGTTTCAACTTTCGTACGGACCGCGGCAGGGAAATTACGGAAGTATTGACGCAACAGGATTTTCCCGCGCAGGCGATGAATAAGTTATCCCTTTACTATATCACCCTTACAAATTACGATGATACATTCAAGAATGTGAAAGTGATCTTTGATAAGGACAACCTGGAAAATACCCTGGGTGAAGTAGTCTCAAAAGCCGGGCTGAAACAGATCAGGATTGCGGAAACCGAAAAGTATCCTCACGTGACATTCTTTTTTTCTGGCGGGCGCGAAGAACCGTTTGCTGGTGAGTCCCGTATCCTTTGTCCATCGCCAAAGGTTGCCACATATGACCTTGCGCCGGAGATGAGCGCCAATGAAATCAAGAATAAGATCATTGTCGAGCTTAATAAAGCTGAAACCGATTTTATTTGTTTGAATTTCGCCAACCCTGATATGGTCGGACATACAGGGGTATTTGAAGCCGCTGTAAAGGCCTGCGAGACGGTCGACGCCTGTGCGCAACAAGTAACAGAAACCGCTTTAAGAAACGGTTACTCGACCATTATTATCGCGGACCATGGTAATGCCGACATGATGATCAATGACGATGGGTCGCCAAACACCGCTCATACCACCAACCTTGTACCATGCATTCTTGTAGACAATAATTATACAGGTACTATCAGAGATGGAAAACTTGGGGATCTGGCACCTACTATTCTGACGCTAATGGGTGTTGCCATACCACGGGAAATGAGTGGCTCTGTGTTGGTTGGTAATCCGTAAGCTGAAAGACTATGCATAAACCCCGCTTAACGTTATTACCGATTGCTGCCGTATGCAGCTTGCTGACATGGGGTTGCGGGGCGGAGAATCAATCCACGGCGTCGCTATACGACATCGACAGTGTTATCCAGCACCAGATCAGTTATTTCGTAAATCAGGAGGTGGAAATCAGAAAAAAGGCTGTGTTAAACGGGGTAGAGAAGTCGACGATTATCCAGCCGAAAGATTCTGTTGATTGGGAAGAAGAGTTGACAATATTTTTGGAACTCAACATCATCAACCGTCCTATAAACCGAAATTTGTATAACGTCGAGGATCTTTCAGACACGGAAAGCAATCTCCGTATAAAGTCGTTTACTGCAACGGAAGAGCTACCCGTGAAGTACCTTAAGGTTTACTATTTTAAGACAATGGATCGCATCAGAAAAATCGAGGCGGAATACAATGCAGAAAATTCTCTCTACAAGAGCACACGCCTGTTGACCCTTGAGTTCGAAGAAATTGAAGGTAAATCCAGACTGGCTTCGTACGCAGTTGATGGGGGACAAAAAATGTTCCTTGACGATTCTGTCCAATACACCATAGACGCTGCTATTGCGCGTAAACAAATAAAAGGATGGCAAAACGGAATGGAAGAGAAGGATTGAAGGAAGAAGACAAGCGGCCATTGAACGCCAGGAGTTTTAAGCAACTATACGCGATATTCCGGTTTACATTGCCTTATAAAGGATGGTTTTTTGTCGGATTTTTATCGCTCATCCTGTCCAGTGCAACAATACTGGCATTTCCATACCTTGCAGGAAAACTTCTGGACATCGCCAGTGGGAAGACGATTCCGTATTTTACTTCGATCAATGAAATAACGGTTGCCTTACTGGCAATATTATTGGTTCAGGGCATCTTCTCATTTACGCGCGTGTATACATTTTCTGTCGTAAGCGAGAGATCACTCGCCGATCTACGCGGATCAGTTTTCAGAAAAATAATCTGGCTTCCCCTAACCTTCTTCGACAGCCGAAGGATCGGGGAGCTGATGAGCCGCATTACTTCGGATGTGAGTACGCTTACCGATATGTTTTCATTTACACTTGCAGAACTCCTTCGGCAGTTCCTAACACTCGTACTTGGTACCTGCGTCATATTTTTTCTTGCGCCTAAATTGACCGGATTCATGCTGCTCACATTTCCGGTCCTCGTATTGCTCGCCTTATTCTTCGGTAAGTATATCAGGAAGCTTTCAAAGAAAACACAGGATCGCCTTGCTGAAGCCAACGTAGTGGTTGAGGAGTCGTTGCAGTCCATTTCGATGGTGAAGGCATTTACCAACGAAGTTTTTGAACTAAACCGATATACAAGAGTTTTGAAGGATGCTGTCGGCGTGGCAATCCATACTGCGAGATTCAGAGGCTTGTTCATTTCCTTTGTAATTTTTGCTTTGTTTGGTGGGATAGTAGCCGTAGGGTGGTATGGCGCGACATTGGTTCAATCCAATGTTATCACCGTGGGCGAATTGTTTTCGTTCGTTATTTACACTTCATTTATAGGAGGCTCGATTGCTGGTCTTGGCGATATTTACACGCAGCTACAACGGGCTATTGGTGCTTCTGAGAGGCTGTTGCAGATTCTGGATGAACCGGATGAATCGGAGCCAGCGGGTCCCCCGTTAAAGCTTAAGGGCAAGGTTACGTTTGATGGTGTGTCTTTCGCCTATGCCTCCAGGAGGGAATATGAGGTATTGAAAAATCTGAATTTTAGAATTGAAGCCGGTGAGAAAGTTGCATTGGTAGGACAAAGCGGTGCCGGGAAATCAACCATAATAAATCTCCTTCTAAGGTTTTATAGCGTTGAGATTGGCGAGATCAGGGTTGATGATCTTCCAATTAGCAATTATCATTTGAGCGCTTATCGCAGCAATATTAGCATCGTACCACAGGAGGTTATTTTGTTTGGTGGAACAATCCAGGAGAACATCGCTTACGGAAGACCTGATGCAACAATTGATGAGATTCGTGAAGCCGCACGTCAGGCGAATGCTCTGGATTTTATTGAGGCATTCCCGGAAAAAATGAGGACGGTTGTGGGTGAAAGAGGTGTTAAGTTATCCGGGGGTCAACGCCAACGGATAGCCATCGCGCGTGCCATTTTGAAGAATCCTTCAATCCTCATACTGGATGAAGCTACCAGTTCGCTGGATGCGCAATCTGAGGTATTGGTTCAGGCAGCATTGGAACAATTG
>CAMLER010000321.1 GCA_946478915.1 uncultured Chryseolinea sp. | reverse complement strand
CAATTGAAAATCAATAACTATACGGACGTAACAGTCACGGGGGTTTTTAAAGATTTTCCTAAGAATACTGAGCTCTTTGGTCTCCAATTTTTTCAACCCTGGAGTTTTTATCTGCATGATGCAGCCTGGATCACGCAACAAGGATGGGATAATAATTTCCTTTGTGCCTATGTCGAGATTGCAGAAAATAAAACATTTGAAGAGGTGGGGGACAATATTCGGGAAGCTCAAATGAAAGTCATCAGGAATCTCGACTATATGAAAAATGATTTGCAATACGAGCCAGAAGTATTGCTGCATCCGATGCGAGACTGGCATTTGTATTCCAATTTCAAGGAGGGGGAGCTTCAAACCGGTCCTGTTCAAATGGTCTGGTTCATCGGAACGATCGGAATTTTTGTCCTTTTGCTGGCGTGTATAAATTTTATGAACCTGAGTACAGCCCGTTCTCAGAAGAGAGCAAAAGAGGTGGGCATTCGCAAAACAGTTGGATCTGTCCGCAGTCAGCTTGTCGCCCAGTTCTTCAGCGAATCTTTCTTGATCGTAATACTCTCATTTTTTATCGCAATTGTTGCTGTTGCACTATCCCTACCGTGTTTTAATGAAGTGGCGGGCAAAGATATGAGAATACCTTACCAGGAAACAATGTTCTGGGGCAGCTGTCTGGCCTTTGTGGCGGCCACGGGGTTCCTTGCTGGCAGTTATCCTGCGCTCTATTTATCATCTTTTAAACCTGTAAGCGTGCTAAAAGGAGTCATTAGATACGGCAGGTTGCCGGCAGTCTCGCGAAAGTTACTAGTAACGTTACAATTTTCGGTATCTGTTTTCCTTATCATTTTCACGGCTTCGATTTATCAACAGTTGATGTTTGTGAAGGAAAGACCGGCAGGATACGATAAGGAAGGATTGATCGTGGTGCGTAAAAAGTCAAATGTTTTCGATATAAAAGGTGACGTACTGCGAGCCGAATTAAAGACGACAGGTGTTGTGCATGAGGTCGGAGAATCCGGCGGCGATATTACGGGTACCTGGTCGCATAACGTCGGATTTAACTGGGAGGGTAAAGACCCTAGCTTTGAAGCAAGTTTCGCAACGCTTAATGTTTCTCCGGAGTTTGGTAGAACAGTTGGTTGGAAGTTCATTGATGGACGTGATTTCTCCCCGGAAATAGTGAGCGATTCTGCCGCAATCATTTTGAATAAGGCTGCTGTAGATTATATGCAAATAAAAAATCCTGTGGGAAAAACAGTAAGGTGGACCAATCGCGCATGGAACGTAGATCAGGATTTCAAAATTGTTGGGGTTATCGAGGACATGATCATGAATTCGCCTTTCGAGCCCGTTAAGCCTGCGATCTATTTAACTTATGGCTATGAACGCATACTTCTTATTAAAATCTTGCCTGCCATAAGCGCTGCCGAAGCTTTGCCAAAAATTGAGCGCGTTTTTGCTGAGGTGATTCCCGACATTCCATTCGATTACAAGTTTGCGGACCGGGAATTTGCCGCCAAGTTTTCAAATGAAGAGCGGATTGGTAAACTAGCCGCACTGTTCACAACATTAGCCATCGCAATCAGCTGTCTGGGCTTATTTGGACTTGCGTCATTTGTCGCTGAACAGCGCACCAAGGAAATAGGGATCAGAAAAGTCCTGGGTGCTACTGTATCAAATCTTTGGCGCATGCTTTCGCAGGAATTTGTTTTGTTGGTTTTTATTTCATGTGTGATCGCGATTCCGCTATCTTATTATATCCTCACCAAAGCGATAAGTAGCTATGCATATAAGACAGGTCTTAACATATGGATATTCGTCGGTGCTGCTGTCGGCGCACTTTCGATTGCCCTGGCAACGGTAAGTTTTCAAGCTGTCAAAGCTGCGTTAAGAAACCCAGTGAAGAGTATACGGACGGAGTAGCGGTGATCGGTCGGCGCGAAGAAGGTTTTTGCGTCATTAAATCGAGAGCCACAACTAACTATTAACGGATAATAATTAACAGATCCCGATAGGAGAAGTCATTCAGTTCTCAACGACTTAACCGGGTTCATCAATGCGGCTTTGACTGATTGAAGACTCACCGTCATGAATGCAAGTACCACGACAAACAACCCGACAAAAGTAAATATCCACCATTGCGGTTGAACATGATAGGCAAAGTCTTGCAGCCACACGTCTGTTGCATACCATGCCACCGGTGTCGCTATAAGTACGGCGAGAAAGACCAGCTTTATGAAATCTTTGAGCAATAAAGCAGAAACGCCAATAACCGAAGCACCATGTACTTTTCGGATGCCAATTTCTTTAGTGCGCTGCTGAACGGTGAACGCTACCAGCCCAAGAAGACCAAGACATGCCAGCATAATCGCAATACCAGCAGCGATACCAAATGCCTTTCCAAACTGTACGTCAGACCGATATTGCAAATCAAATTGCTCGTCAAGAAAGAAGTAGTCGAACGGGCGGTGGGGCGCCAGCCTCCGCCATGTTTTTTCTACGTCAGTCATTGTGGCATTTACAGCTCCTGCCCGTAAAGGAATTGATATGTAACTCAAGCTTTTGGTACGCATCCGGATTACCAGCGGCTCAATCTGCCGATGTAATGATTCGAAATGGAAATCCTTTACAACGCCAATGATTGTACCCATTTGCCCGTCGAGTTCAAGTTGCACTCCTGGCAGGTTATCAGGTTGCTGAAATCCAAATTTGCGAACTGCAGATTCGTTAACAATATATACATTGGTTTCATCCCGTCCATGCGTGGATGAAAACCCTCGTCCTGCCAGTAACTCTATTTTATATAGCGAGAGAAAGTCAAGATCCACCGCAAACAAACGGACGTCAATATTTTTGCGTATGCCGTCCCGATTTTCAACTATTGCCTGTCGTGATGCAAAGTCTTTTCCCGGAACGTGCGATGAAGATGCTGCCGTGTCAATGTATGGACTTCGCAGGAATTCTTGTTTTACAGCTTCTGCTTTTTGCTGGATGTCTGTGTCGTCACCAAACGAAAGAATTAGCATTTGATTTCTGTTGTAACCGAGATTCTGCGTTTGCATAAATCGAAGCTGTGCAAAGACGGTAACTGTAGCAACGATAAGGACTACAGAAATGGTAAACTGAAAGACGATAAGACTTTTTCTAAGGAAACTTCCGCCAGGTATGGCAGAGGCACCTTTTAAAATGGATGCGGGCTGAAAGCCTGACAAAAAGAAAGCAGGGTAACTTCCCGCGAGAACACCTAGTAGCAACGATATGGCGATAAAAGCCGGAATAACTGCACCGCTTACCAGCGCATCCATGGCGATCTTTAGCCCCATCAGATCATTAAACGCAGGAAGCAACATTCCCGAAAGGACCAGCGCCAGGACCGCGCCACCCAAACTCATCAAAACTGATTCAGTTAGAAACTGAAAAATGAGTTGTAATTTGGTTCCTCCAATAACCTTGCGCATTCCGACTTCTTTTGCCCTGCGGTTCGCCCGCGCCGTTGTAAGATTGATAAAATTTATACTTCCAATGAGCAATATAAAAAAACCGATAAACGACAACATGTACACGTTGGAGAGGCCGCCTGAAGACGGTTCTCCCGTTCGTTGCGAATGAAGATGAATATCCGTCAATGGCTGCAAAGACAAAGCTCTTTGCCCGCCCTTCTTCAGCAATCTATCGTCAAGCTGCCGTTGGCTAAAGGCGCGAAGCCTTTCGTTGAGATGAGTTGCATCATAACCTGGTGCCAGCTGAACGTATGTATACATAGACCATTCCCACCCGTCCGACGAACCTGGGCCATTCTTTTCAAGAGTAGACATTGACACCAGAAAATCGAAGGAAAGGTGACTGTTAGAAGGAATGTCCTGGAATACTGCTGTAACTACGAATGGATTTTTCTTATCAAGAACCAGAGTTTCGCCTATTGGATTTTTTTCGCCAAAATATTTTTTGGCTGCAGATCTGGAAAGAGCAATACTGAGGGGCGCGGTTAGTGCAGTATTCGGATTACCCCTAAGTACAGAAAATGTAAAAACCTTAAAGACTGTTGGATCTGTAAAATACACTGTAGTCTCCTGGAAGCGCTTGTCCTCGTATTGCATTAGCATTTCCGCGCCCTTGAAACGGACTGCTCGAATCACTTCGGGAAAATCTCTTTCCAGTCGGGGGCCAACAGGACCTGCGGTAGAGGCAAATTCAACAGTTTCTTCTGGGCTGATTATATCCTCTACCACCCGATAAATGTCAGGCGTATTCTCGTGATATCGGTCAAATGAAAGTTCATATCGCACATAGAGCGCCACAAGCAGACAACAGGTTAGACCAAGCGAAAGGCCGAACATGTTTATTACTGCATAGCTCTTCTGAAGGAGCAGATTCCGGAGAGCAACTTTCAGGTAGTTTTTTATCATTCGTTATGTTTGGCCTGCAGGTGTACAATAAAGTTGCCATTTCCAATTGGGCTTCTGATGGCAATAATAGAGATAATAAAAAATTTGGGTGTCTGGAATCGGAATACCGTTGTCTGAAAATGAACTGTTTAAGACAGATTAATAGGTTGTCAGGTAACCGGTACCGGATGGCTATCGGATCGGTTCGCTCGATTTGAGTGCCTGCTATATGATCGCGCGCACGCCCACGAAAAACTATTAACGGATAACGATTAACAAACATTTACCAGCGATTTCGCGGAAGTCTCACGCGTTATGCAACATCATTGCTAGTCATCCCCACCCCAATTCGTGGCTTCAAAAAAAAGTTTAAAGCCTTTGCAACAGACCTTTTTTTAAGAGTTCCGTAATACCCGCCGTCGTCCTATTCAAAGGATGACACTATCCAATATTCATTACAACTTCTATTAACCTAAAAAAAACACAATGGAAACATCACTGAAAAACTCGAGGCGAAAATTTATTGGGACACTTGCATTGAGTGCAACTGCAGGAGTGGCCGCGATGGGGGCTTCATTCAAAAAAAGCGCTTTGCCAACTTTTTACGGATCGGACGATAGCGAAGCATGGTTTAAGAAAATTAAAGGTAGTCACAGGGTAGTTTTCGATGCAGCCGAGCCTAACAATGCGTTTTCAATTATTTGGACGTGGGGCTTTTATGCAACAAACAATCAGAGCGGATCGCCCGATAATGATATCACTGCAGTCTGCGTTTTCCGGCACAATGCCATTCCATTTGCGCTTGAAGATGGCTTGTGGAGCAAATATAAACTGGGTGAAGTTTTTCAAGTTACGGATAACAGAACTCAAAAGCCGGCAATTCGAAATCCTTACTACAATGCTACCGATGGTGACTTCCCTTTAAACGGCGTCGACGGAATCAAAAAGATGCAGGAAAGGGGTGCAATGTTTTGTGCCTGCAACCTCGCTATTGCTGTCTATAGTGGCATGGTAGCGAAAAAGATGAGTCTTGATCCTGAAACGGTCAGAAAGGAATGGGTAGCGGGCGTGCTTCCCGGAGTTCAAATTGTTCCTGCCGGGATCTGGGCACTGGAGCGCGCGCAAAGCAAAGATTGCGCATACATTTTCGCCGGCTAATCAACTCCAGATAGCATGGCAGCCGGGCAAACTCATAAGATAGGTGTTATCGCTATGCTTCTATGCCAGTGGATCTTTTTCAACATTGGAGCCCAACAACCTGAGAGTAAGGCTGAAGTACAGCCTTACTCCATTTTATTAACCGTTAAGGTACACTCAACCGGACACTCACTCTATGGCGGGCAATATTTGAACCATCACCCGAATACTGAAGTCGGCGTGTCCTATAGAAACCAGACGATGGGTGGTTTCATCATCAAAAACACTGATCTCGCTGACTTGCATTCCTCGATCAATTATACGACGATGGGAGTGTTCAAATCGTTTCGCCTGGGCAGGTCGTTGACCATTATGCCATACGTTGGATGGTTTCTTCGCCAATCATATTCGTTCGCAGACAACCCATCCGACGGATGGACATGTCTTGTCGTTCGATACAAGGTTTCGAATTTTCTTACCGTTGAGAACACAGCTCTAGTGGGCAATCTTATCCGGCATCATTCAAACGCTTCATTGTCAAACCGGATGAATGCGACGATGTCGATCGGCAAAATGAAAGTAGATGTGTATGGTTGGTATTGCCGATCCATAAACAGCAGCTCGGATTTTATCTCCACAAGTATCGCAGTGACATCACCGGATTGGGTCATTACGCCGTCTGTTTCG
>CAMLER010000320.1 GCA_946478915.1 uncultured Chryseolinea sp. | reverse complement strand
GGCGAGGATGTCCATCGTCTCGGGCTTTTGTGCGTTTGCCAAACCCATGACAACGAACAAGGCGATGAAAAACACGACAATCGAGATAATGATCACACCAAGGTTGATGCCGGTGCCTTTGAGTCTTTGAAAGTTCATCAAATCGTTATTTCATTGTTCGTAATGCACGTGGATAAGGCTAGTCCTTAGGGTCTTATCCATAAATTAGGGCCGAAAATAGTGAAATTTTGGTTGTATGCAGGGCGCATTTATATTTGAGTGCGTCTAGAAGGGTAAAAATCCCTATAACGATGCCGCGAAGGAGCAATAGTATTGGCGAATTGAATGTAGAGCGTTTGACAAAACTTATACAACACCGAATCCGATAACCATCGGATTCCGTGATCAGTATTCGATGTTTTATTTATTAATTTCTGTGTATTATTCCCCTCCTATTGAAACCAATTCCTTTTATATCTCTTGAACACCAGCACGCCGAAGTGCGGAAGCAGGCACAGGAAGCAATAATGAGAGTTTATGACAGAAATTGGTTCATCCTTGGAAGTGAACTGGAAGCCTTCGAGCGTGACTATGCCCTATTTTCCAATGCCGCTCACTGTGTTGGGGTTGGCAACGGACTTGATGCCTTGTTTATCGCGCTAAAGGCTTGTGGCGTGACCAATGGTGATGAGGTGATAGTGCCTTCCCATACCTTTGTTGCGACATGGCTTGCAGTTCAAAGGACGGGCGCCAGAATTGTTCCCGTTGAGCCAGATCCGGAAACCTTTAATGTTGATGTCACTAATCTTCGTCAGGCCCTTACCTCGGGGACGAAAGCCATCATTCCTGTGCACCTTTACGGCCAACCCTGCGACATGTCGTTTGTCGATGATGCCCGGCAAAATAAGATTTTTGTAGTCGAAGATAATGCCCAGGCTCAGGGCGCGACATGGCGAAATAAACCCACGGGTGCGCTGGGCGATATTAGTGCAACCAGCTTTTACCCGGTAAAGAATCTTGGAGCGCTGGGAGATGGTGGTGCTATTGTTACTGACGATGAACAACTTGGCAAGTATGCACGCCGTTATCGCAATTATGGGTTTGATGAGAAAAATATTTCAGACAGCGACGGCGTAAACTCCAGGCTAGATGAAATTCAGGCTGCAGTTTTACGGATAAAACTTCGGTATCTTCAGCCATGGAACAATGAGAGAAAAAAGCTCGCGGCATTTTATCTGGCCGGCCTTAAAGAAATTCCGGCAATTCAGCTCCCGAAAATAATCCCAGAGGCCACCCATGTATTTCACCTGTTCGTTATCCGAACCCCTAAGAGGGATGCGTTACGCGATCATCTGACCTCAAATCAAATTGGCACCGGTATACATTACCCAATCCCTCCACATCTTCAGAAAAATTTCCAGGAACAGGGATTTGCGAAAGGCGATTTTCCAATTGCCGAAGAAATTGCCAAAACTTCCCTGAGCTTACCGCTGTGGCCCGGCATGGAGCAAATGGATGTAGAATATATATGCGACGTAATTAAGAAGTTCTTTCGCGGGTAGATGTTTCTATTTATAAACAATCGCATAAAAGATCAGCCATAAGAAGAAGATGAGGACATAGGAACAGGCTACAATAATCCATACATACCGCTTTTCTTTGCGGGCATAGTGATGAATCCCGCCAACCAGCAAGAACCAATAGATAATTTCAAAAAGATTTAAAGCCCGCAACGGATACGCCCAACGCTTATCCAACGATTCGATATCCACAAAATGAATTAAGGATAGGGGATAAAAACCACTGAGGTCATTATAAGTAGGGTCTGTTTCAACGAACATGAACCACAATATTTTCAAAATTTCAGGAACGAGGAAAATGTATTCTGCCGCTACGACAACCCCCCAGCATTGCGTGTACGTGACGCGATACCCAAACATGAAGCATCCAACCCAAATGACAAAGGCAATGACCAGGAATTTCCATAAGTACACAAATGGTATGGAAAGGAACTTTATTGTGCTGATTGTCCTTAAAACCATTCCCTCAGGGCGGTCCTGAAGGAACTCAAAAGCAGCAGTTTCGTTTTCAATGAGTGTTATTTTGACATATAGAAGTAGCAAGGTAATGAGGCAAAGGAGTATGAAAAGCAATCTTTTGTCGGCTGAGAAGAATGATTTAGTTTCGTGCTCTATCACGTGTTGAAGTGTTGAGGTGTTATGGTGTTGAAGTGAGCGCCCGAAGTTAGTTTAATGAGATTATCCGGAAGTGAAAGAAATTAAAAATAGTAAGAGAATACAGGAAATCAAGGGCCGGCTTCGGAGCTATTTATTATTCACCGATCGTCACGGACTAGGGCTTGTAGTGCTTTTATTGGTTTTATTCACGCCGCATGCACAGGCGCAGACCATTGTCAAATCAGCATCTACTGCAAAGGACACGACTATCATCCTGATTTCTGATCTGCACGTGCAGTTAGAATGCACGCAAGCATTAAATGATCTTTACAACTTCAACTTTCCACGAGCCGAACAGCAGTTTAAATATTTAAAGACGAAATTTGCGTGGCATCCCCTTCCCTATTTCCTGATGGGCCTGATCGAATGGTGGAAGATCATGCCTAATACAAAGGACACGTCACACGATGATACGTTTTTTGCTTATATGGATACCGCCATTTATGTGGGCGAGAATCTGTATAAGAATCATCCGCCATACAAGACCGAAGCCGCATTTTTCTTAGCTGCTGCTTATGCTTTTAAGGGACGGCTATACGCCGATGAGGAGAGAAAAAACTGGCGTAAGGCGATCTCGGCGGGTACGAGTGCGCTGGATTATTTGAAGTATGGAAAGGAAAAAGAGGGGTTGAATCCGGAGTTGTTATTCGGCGACGCATTGTATAATTATTTCTCGGTGTGGGTACCTGAAAATTATCCTGCTTTAAAACCCGTGTTGTGGTTTTTCAAGAAAGGTGACAAAGCATTAGGGCTGAAACAACTTAATGAAGTTTCGTAAAACGCATTTTATACACGCACTGAAGCAATGGTCTGGCTCATGCGGATTTTGAACAGCTATGAGAACGACCAGCCAAGAGCATTCCAGATCAGTGATTACCTTCACACTACGTATCCGAACAACCCATACTTCCACCGTTATTATGCCCGCATGTTATATTCGATGGGAAGATTTACCCAGGCCGAGCCGGTTTGTAAGAATATATTGATGAAGATCGATAGCGGTCAGGTAGGATACGAAGCGACCAGCGGGCGGTATGCTGCGTTTTTTCTTGGACAGATATACGAAGCCCGCAAGAAGTTTGACGATGCAAAAATCAATTATGAGTTGTGTATGAAGTTCGCGGAAGAGATCGGGGCTAATGAATCAGGCTATTATCTATATTCCATGATAGCCTTAGGCGAAATTGCTGAGCGTCAAGGCAATAAGGCTGAAGCCAAAAGGTGGTTTACTGCCGTCAAAAAGAAAGCTGATCGGAAAGATGAAGCTTTTAAAGATGCGAAGAGAAGGTTGAAAAGGATGGAGAAGGGGGAGTGAGAAAGTTGAATGTGAGCGAGAATCTTACAGTGCGGGGTTCATTCGTTGTTTGATAGATTGTAAAGATTGAACTTTAGCTTTTCGAATTAAGACCCTTGGAAGCTCGCGATCTGATAGTTACACCAATTCTGCTGAAAGTTGTAGCAGTGCTTGCTTACATTATAAGACCACGCGTCACAGATCCCACAACACGAGTTTATTTTTTCCCGGCGCTGGCTGTTAAGATCATCGGAGCTTTAGCGGTCGGGTTTATTTATCAGTTTTATTATGATGGCGGTGATACATTTAATTACCATACCCACGGAAGCCGCCATATCTGGGAGGCGTTTATGGATTCGCCGGCGAAGGGATTTAGATTGCTGCTAAATGATGGGCAGACATACAATGATATTTACAAGTACGCCTCTAAAATCATTTTCTTTTCCGACCCTCAGTCATTTGCCATTGTTAAAATCGCGGCAGTCTTCGATCTGATTACCTTTTCATCCTATTCCGCAACGGCCGTGCTATTTGCAATCGTGAGCTTTGTCGGGATGTGGATGTTTTTTTTAACGTTTTATGAGCAATATCCAAGGTTACACAGAAAGTTGGCAATTGCGGCATTTTTTATTCCCTCCGTTTTTTTCTGGGGCTCGGGATTGTTGAAAGACACAATTACAATGGCGTGTCTGGGAGTAGCAACTTATCAGATATTTCGGATTTTCATCAGAAAGGAATTTGAAATCAGGCATTTTGTTTTGCTTTCACTTTCTCTTTACGGACTATACGCTATCAAAATCTATATTCTCTTAACCTTTTTACCTGCCTCTATCATTTGGGTTTTTCTTTCAAACCTTGAATCAATTCGCAGCAGGATTCTTAGGATTATGTTAGCTCCTTTTATGTTAACTGCAGCCGTCACGCTTGGGTATTTTGCCATGATAAAAGCAGGAGAAGATAATAGCAAATATTCACTTAAAAAGGTTGCAATGACTGCGAAAATTACGGCTTATGATATCGGATTTTACACGGGGCGTGACGCAGGGTCAGGGTATGCTCTAGGTGAACTGGATGGAACTTTAACATCCATGTTTAAGCTTGCCCCTCAGGCAATAGTTGTTTCCTTGTTCCGGCCTTATCTATGGGAAGTTAAGAACCCTTTGATGCTTTTATCTGCACTAGAAAGTCTATTCCTACTAATAGTAAGTACAATTATTGCGGTCAGACTAAACGTTCGACTTTTTAGAGGAATGGATAATCCAACAGTTTTATTTACGTTTATCTTTTCGATTGTTTTTGCTTTTGCCGTAGGCGTCTCTACTTTCAATTTCGGTACGCTGGTTCGCTATAAAATTCCGATGTTGCCATTCTTTTTAGTTGCGCTTTTTCTGATTTGGGATTATTCAAAAAGAGACAAAAAGGTGTTAGCATTTGAAAGTACCGAATAATTCTCGATCACCTTTTTTCTTCCATTAGAGCCCATTCTTTTTCTAAGTTGAGGGTTCTCTAAAAGCACTCTCAACGAATCAATCCATTCTTCAGCCGTGTTACACAGAAAACCGTTAACCCCATGGTCTACAATTTTAGGATTAACACCTACCGCCGAGGCTACTGTGGGAATCTCAAGAGCCATGTATTGCAGCGCTTTGAAACCACACTTGCCCTTTGACCATCGATCATCCGGCAAGGGCATAATTCCAATGTCAAAATTGAGGAGGTCTCTTATTTCCGAAACTGGATTCCACCTTACGAACTTCACATTCGAGACACCGTTAAGAAGGGGTTCTTTGTCAGCAATTACCACAAATTCAATTTCAGGAAAAGCATCCGAGATCTGTTTTAGAATCACGGATATCTGCTCCAGATATTTCAGCGTTGAGTGGGACCCTGTCCAACCAATACGAACTTTAGATCCAGTTCCTCGCTCAACATCGTGATAGAAATTGCGGTTATGTAAGTTTTTGGTATCGATAGTAGTCGGATTAATAACCACCTGCTTGTTGAACTGAGAGGCATAATCATGCAAATATTCATTTCCGCAACTTACCTTATATGCCCATTTGCACGTCCAGGATACTTTACTCCTCCATTTCATTAATCTTAAGAAAAATGACTCAGCTTGGTTGTCCGTCAACCAAATTGCGTCGTCAAAATCATATATGATTTTCCTCCGTAACATTTTGGCAAGCATCCATTCAAATATTGGCGGTCCGACTGGCGTAACTTCCCGGTGAATAAATATAAAATCATACATCGGTGATGTAGCGACTGCGATAATTCGTTTTCCAAATCCTGAAATGAGCGCTACAAGCTTGGCAAATGTTCCTCCTCTGGAATAAAACACCTTCCAGTTATCGGTATCGAGAAAGGATTGTATCGTATAGCTATATTCTTTGCTTTTCAAAATGTCAAAATATTGCTCGAACCGAAAGCGCTGGGAAGGCGATTCATGTAAGGGATAAGGAACAAGAAACAATATTTTTTTTCCCACAGAGTAATTTTACTCAATAATTCCATTTTCCGAACATCCAGCTCACAGGTGACAATCCCTCCTAATTTGCGTGGTGGTCAATTCATAATAACTTCGCAAATAAACTAAAAAGAATCCTCTTTGATCGCGCAGGCCACATCCGTAAAAGAACAGCAGGAGCAAATTGTTGATGCCGAAAAACGAAGGCTCTTTGACTTTGCGGAGATATGGAACTACAAGGAATTATT
>CAMLER010000319.1 GCA_946478915.1 uncultured Chryseolinea sp. | reverse complement strand
TTAAGAAATGAATTGAAATGAAATGTTGCATTTGGTCTCGACGAATTTTTATTGAAGAGCCAGATATTTCCAGCATCGATAAACAACGCACCTTTTAATGATCCTGCCAGATTAAATCGGTATTCCATATTGCATTCTACTCTAATGTCTCCTGTCAGATCGTTATATCCATCGGGTGGCACCTCGCTACCAGGGCCTACCGACCTTGCTATGAAGGATCGCAAGCTATTCGTACCTCCCACGTAAAATTGTTTTATGTAAGGAAGGATGTCGGAATTGCCAATCGGAAACCCGACACCAGCGTTGAACCGGGTTGCGATTTTTGATCTGTTAAAATTAAAAGTATATCGAAAGTCAAGCCTACTTCGTATGTACTGAGAAAAGGGGACGCCTAATAAATGATATCTTCCAAGTGAATCTTTTGGCGCGTTTGCCGCAGAATAGAGGCCATTCATAAGATTCCCGGCAACATCAATCCCTCCTCTGAAAAATAAACTATTGCGGGTATCCACAGGGTTGTATGTGAATTCATACCCTGAACCTACAATCAGTTGTTCGTCAAAACTTCGTTGGACACCCGGGTTTTCTTGCAGGTAATTTTTGAATTCTTCAGATTTTGTGCCTTCCGGAATTTTCGTAAAAATGATTTCCAAAGGATTGAGGGAATGTTGGATGTTGTCTGTTCCGCTCCATTGATAACCAAAATTTGTAAACACTGAATTCATTCGGTAAAGATCCAGGCGATTAAAAAGATTATATCCGACCCCAATGTTTGTTTTCGGCAATCTTTTTTCTCCATAATCGGACAAAAATCCCGGATAAAATCGGGGAAGTGTATAGTGCGCCTCCAGCCCCAATTCGTATGCGGGGTTAATCGTTCCCTCGGCGATCTGTATTTCAAATCGGGCGCTTAGATTTATTTTCAACATTTCGGCACCCTTATTTAAATTTCTGTCTGTGTAACTAAAAATTACTCCGGGGCCAAAATAATTCGTTGATCTGAACACAGCATTAAATTCAGCGCTATACGCGAGACGCTTTCTTTGGGATAACGATACAATAGCGTCAAGTTTTCCCTTTTCGTTGGTTGGTATGAACTTTATAGACGCATTCCTTACAATAGGCAGCTCGTTTAGATAGCGGACTGTTTGCAGGTAATTTGATGTGGTGTAAAAATCTCCCGGCCTGAGAAATATGCCCCGTGCTATAACCGGAAATTTGACTTCATTTGTCCGGGTGATGAGGTAGTAATTATTGAATCCAATAGTATCTCGTTCAACGTTGTCCAACAGGTTGTCATCGTTGATAAAGACGCTTCTTACTGAATAGGCAAGCCTGGATTCTGGCGGTGTGTTGGGCTTGACACTAACCTCTGCTTTAATAGCATTATCGCCGGTTATTGTATCCGCCTTAAGGGTGATGAAATTGGGATTAAAATAAAAGTATCCATGTTCTTTTAAATGGCGGTCGATCCGTAGTCTTTCATTTCTCACGTTCTCTAACGTATAGATATCGCCGATTTTCAATAGGGTTTCGGCTCTTGAATTTCGTATTTCCTGTGTTAGATCATTGCTCCCCTCGGGAAATGAAATTGTCTCAAATCGATATGGCATGTTTGGCGTGATCGTATAGGTGTATCTGGCTTTTCTACTACCAACGGTTACGGTATCCAACTTTATCGAGTTATTAAAATATCCGCTTTGAAAAATTCTATTATGCATTGCATCGCGGACCTTGTCTTGCGTTGACTGAGATAGGAGTACCGGAGGAGCTATCTTGTTTTTCCAGAACTTTTTCTTTCTTGCTGGTACGGATATCATATTGTACCTGGCCAATGCAGGCCTCATCCACAGAAATTTATTATTGGGTTCAGGTCTCAAAGTACCTTTTGCTTCCAGAATTAAAGCTCTCCAATTTTCCGACTTCGGAAGCTTTATTTCTGAGCCAACGTATAGCGGGTCGTCACGCGAAATATTTTTCATTCCGGTGCATCCGGGTAATGACAAGGCGCATACTATCATGAACCGATATGCGATTGACCCAATCATTTGTCTCCATTCTTTGACGTCCTGGCTTTGTCAAATTCACGAATAAAGATCAGCGAAATACCAGTGTTCCGAATTTCCTGGTAAATTATATCGTACGTTTCATTGTTGAACAGCTTTAGTTTTTTGTTTCCTTGTTCAGTTAAGTCATAAATGATACCGATGTCGCCCCTAAAGTTATCGCCGGAATTGGACCCGGACTGATCCTGATTGATATTAAAGTCTCCGCCAATTTCGAATGACAGGCGATCATTCATCATGCGTTTTGTGACTCTAAAGTCCATGGCCGTCCGAGTCTTTCCACTAGCAGCGTTGTCGCTGTAAGATTGAATGCCAACATCGAGATCCAACCCAGTAATGTATCGATTGGCAAATTGATTTAGTTGGGTCGATAGCAAGCTATTCACACTATTGTATAGGGCAGTCGTTGCCACTGTATTTTGATTTATATCAAATCCGCTTGTTTCTGGCATGAAACCTCCAAGTACCAATACAGCAAAAACCTGCTTATTCAACTCTGATTGATATTCAGGTTGCTTTAATTTTTCAAGTTTATTTGCCAGTACCGGATAATTGACTTTCTCCTCGTGCGGGAGATCAAGGGAAAATGATATTTCTGGCTTTTCGATTGTCCCATCAATATTAATTCCTACATCATAAGGGAGGGCCCTCTTATAAATCGATTTTTCATTTTCGCTAATTTCATTTCCAATAAGTCCGATTGAGGAAGTTTTGATTGTGTATACTGCCTTTATTTTCAGGTCTCCGTCCTCGGGGCTTCCGTTCCAGTTAATAGTTGATTCCGGAAGTAGCCTGAAGTTCTTTTTCACCAGATCATAAAAGGAAACGCGGTAGAGACCTTCCTTGATCGTGTAATTTCCGGATAAGCGAACATTTCCGGTGCGGTCGTACTCCAGATCTAATGCCCCGCTCCCAGAAGCTTGGATATAGTCCCCGGACAGCGCATCAATGATATATCGAAGCTGAGCGTCTTCTTCGATATTGACTAATGAATTTAATTTGAACTCAGGAAGACTTGCGATCAAAGAGTCATAAAAATTAGCGGACCGAGCCGACGAAATCGTATCGGCTAACTGGAATGGATCAATGAATTCAATTATGCCTTCACTATCGTTGGTTTTGAGGTCATCATTCCTCTCGGTGTAGGTTAGCGCCGTAGTGTCCTTTATAGTTATGTTAGCCTTAACGTTACTACCTTTATTGTCTCCGTTAATGTCAATCTCGCTGGCGATCACTAGTGAACCGGTCAGACGACTACTTGCGGTATCGGGATTGTTCAACAACGTAAATTCTTCCGTGTTAAGATGAAGCCCATAGTCAAGTGACTGATAATCTGATGTGCCGATGTGTCCATTAATGGTGAGTGCATTATTGTCCGTATCATAGATTGTAAAGTTTTTCAGTAAAAGTGTTGAGTTATTTAATTCAACGTTTCCATCGTCGACGTTGATGGTGAAATTTGGATTTATGCCTGTGAAACTTGCTTTGGAGAACCTAACCGATCCATTTAATCGCGGGTTTTGCAAGTGACCAGTTGCCTGCATGGTCCCGTTAAATTTTCCATTCAAATCCGCAAGGAAGCCGGAGGTCAGAAATTTAAAAGTTTGTAAATCATTTATGTCAATCAGTATTGACGCGCCAACCTCCTTACTGTCAAAATTGTATTGTCCTTCAATGTTAATCTTGTCCGATTTGTTGTTTAAAAGAAACTCGAAGGGCAAATTCGTTTTATTACTGGCCACTTTAGCAGTGAATTCCATCGGAGTTGAACCGAAGATGCATAGGCTGTCAATATTTGCAGTAAGGTTGATGGAGTCGATGACGTATGAAAGATTTGCGTCGAGACTTCCGGAATTTATAATCGCGGAATCAGGTGATAAAAATTTGTTTAACATGGTTAGATCCAGGTTCTTCAAGTTTGCGTCAATGGCTCTAAGATTTCCATCGAGACGAATTTGCATCAGCTCACGGGTAATCATGAAATCATCTACCTCGATGTTATTGTCCGATATATATATCGGATTTGAGCGATCTACTGTGTATTCGTTTTCTAAACCCTGTAATCTCAGTGGATAAACGAGCGCACCACTATCCGATGCTATTACCCATGACGTGAGATTGAAAATAGAAGCCGAGTCTTCCTGTAGCGATAGTGTTGCTATGGTGGTGTCACCGACAGTATTCGCATCAAAACTCAGGTTGCCTAAATGAATTGAATTGTATAAAAGATTTTTGCCATAAACTTCTGCGGAAGCACTATCTCCGTTCGTTGCTAGCTTTATCCGAAATGTGTCTGTAGAAATTCCATAACCTTTGAAATCTGCGCCGCTGGCGGTTATTCCGGCAACTTGCCTTTGTTCATCGTAGGTTGCTGAGACATCCAGGGAGACAAGATCTTCTATTTCGATACCGAACAATTGAAGAGGTTTGATTTCTCTCATGTGAATATTGCCATGTAGCAACCGGCTTCCACGAAAGTTGGCGCCATTGCCGCGCCTTAATAGATCTCTTCCGATGGTGTTTGCAACGGTTGGTAGGGCTGATACATCGAAGTTAGCTGTTAGATTGCCTTCAGTATAGTCATCGAAATATGTGACAATGGTATAGTCACTGGAACTGTTCGAAGCGAGCGACAATGTATCCAGCAGATATTCCCTCGAGTCATCGGCAAGTTGAATATTCTTTCCAGAGATAACATTTTGTGAAACATTTTCTCCAATGGTGGTATTTGCATGGAACTCGCCGGAAAGCAGTAACGTACTGTCCATACGCAATATACTGCCCAGATTAAATTGCGTGAAATGGATCGCGGTTGCAGCAGTTAAAGGTTTTAGGAAAAAAATTTCGGAAGCAATTTTTGATTGGTATTCGGGATCTTCAATGGACAGTAGTGATATTGCTTTGAAATTAGTGAGGTTGGTCCTGAACGCAATATCTCGCACCGGCTGATCTAGTATCTCTATCTCGTCGATTTTTCCTATGATTTCCAGATTTGTACCCTGGCTCATAGCTCCTTTTGCGTCAATGGTGAGGCTTACCTGACCGAGCCAGGGCAAACCAAATAATTCTCCTATATCCACTTTTTCTCCCTTAGTATTCAGGTGTATTTCTGTCCTGCGTTTACTTAGGCCTAAGAAACCTTTAGATGATAAATTACCCTGTGGTGTGTGGACAATTGCATCAAAATTAATCCTGCCGGTATGGCCTGAAGTCTTCAGTTCAAATTGTAAAGACTTTGGAAACTTTATCCTCCCAATAATTGGTGCTATCGCTGATCCAATATCCGGTCCGAAGAAACCATTGACCTTTAAATTTTGCCAGCGCAGCTTTTCACGATCGAGGATATTATAAACAACTCCACTGGCTTCGAAATGGCTATCATTTCTTTTTACTTTCAATTCTTTAATTTCAGTGGTTTCCATTCTGAAATTACCATCAAGATCCACTGAGATATTTTCCCATTGATCTAAGTTTGTTGGCAGGATGTTGCGAGTAAAATATGAGAGGTCTCCTGGTTTGAACCTGGTTGTGACGCTGACCTGTAGAAGCGATGTATCGTTCTCGTCTGCTGAAGCAGAAGGATAACTGCCATTTATATTTGCACTGAACTGGCTATTATTGGCACGAACATTTAACTCAGATAAGTCTACTAGATGACGATTCAACTGGATATTGGCACTGGATTCCAAGATCAATCCAGGCAGTAGGAAAGAGAGGTATTGTAAGTCGCCTGAAATAGTATCCTCATGAATTAGAATGCGCGAAAGATTCATGTTAATTTCTTCAAGATCTACGTGGGAAGGGTTAAACTGGTCGGTGCGCGTTTCAAAGTTTTTGTGATACGAGATCTTATTATCTTCAAATATTACACTCGTTATATCGAAAACCATTCCTGTACCAAGTTCGAGAGACGGGAGATAGATGGTTGTCGACGGATGGTTATCCGGAGATTTTTCTTGTCCCACCGCCAAGATTTTCAGGAATGAATTTTTAAGAAAAATTTTTTGAACATTCAGTCGATCTGGATGAATCGAAAGCTCGGTATTCTGAATTGCAAAAGTATCTGCATTAAATATTATGGTAGAAGCATTTACTTCAGATGAATACACCACTGCAGCATCTTGCAGGAAAATGTTTTTAAGGCTCATCTTCAACTCCTTGGATCGTGACT
>CAMLER010000318.1 GCA_946478915.1 uncultured Chryseolinea sp. | reverse complement strand
TCGAGCACAGGCTCAATTGACAAACCCTATCTTGAAATATATGAGGGTATTGAGCATGCGGAAATTGGAGGCATCGTCAATATTGTGAAAGGAAGCTACGATGAACCTATGTACATCACCAAAGCCGTGACCTTGAAAGCGCCGGTGGGCCTTGTAATAATAGGGCAAGGAGACATGAACGCCAGGAAGGCCACACTGCCGGAGGAATTTTTCATGGATGTAGACGCTGATGATTTAGCAACGGCCAGTCCAGCGGACGAAGAGGGCTTCGACCTGAAAAGTTACCCAAATCCTTTTACATCCATTACTAACATTAACTATGCTATTGCAGGCTCGACAGCCGTGCGGGTGAGCGTTTATGACAAATTCGGAAATAAAGTCAAGCTATTGTTAGAGGAACCGCAGGCACCGGGAAATCATTCTGTGGTATGGGATGGCAAATATCAAAATGGTGTCGAAGCAACTCCTGGGTTATACGTCATAAGGATCGATACGCCTGAGGGATCTGGTATTGTAAAGATTATTAAGAGGTAAGGAATAGGAATAAAGGATAAGGGTCGGGGAAGGGAAGCCTTACGCCACCCTATGCCTGTACGCTATATCTACACCATATACCGTATACCCCATCACCAACCAAATGAACTCTACCAACACAAACTCCCTCTTCCACCAGCTAGGCGGCATGCAAGCAGTGGATACTGCCGTCAACATTTTCTATTCCCATGTAATGAACGACGAGCGTATCGCCCACTTCTTCAGATGGGTGGATATGGAAACTCAATCTTATAAAATGAAAACATTTCTGGCTCACGCGTTCGGAGCGCCAATAAACTTCTCCGGAAAATCATTGAAGGAAAGCCACTCCCACCTGCTTAAAGCCGGGCTGAATGACGCTCACTTTGATGCAGTACTTGAGAACATAACAAATACTTTACGGGAACTGGGAATTGCTGAAGAGCTGATCGAGCAGGTTAAGAAAGTGGCTGAAGGGACGAGAGAGGAGATTTTACGGTGAGGTCGGGGAGTTTAGGTTTAAGGAATAGGAGTAAGGAATAAAGGAATAGGGAATAAGGGCGATCCCAGCCCCCCCTTTTACGTTAGTCTTACAGGAATCAAAGCACCATCTTCTCCGGAAGCCTTAAGGTAAACGTTGATCCCTGCCCAGCTACAGAAGACGCGCTAATAGTACCCTGATACCTGTCTATAATCTTTTTGGCAATGGCTAAACCAATTCCACGTCCTTCGTATTGGTCCCGGTTGTGAAGTGTTCCAAACATTTCAAAGGCGCGATGCGAGTACATCTCATTAAAACCTACACCATTGTCTGCCACATCTATTCGACAATAGCGTGAAGGTGCGTTGTCATCCACTTCGGTGGTTTCCCACGAACTTCTTATGGTAACCTTTAGTGCAATATCCGGCTTGGCAAATTTTATAGCATTACTCAGCAAGCTGTAAAAGACCTGTCTCATTTGATCAGGAACGGCTTGAACGACAGGTAGCTCAGATACGTCAATCGAAATTGCATTGTCGGAAATGGCAAGATCAAAATCAGCAATTACATCCTGCACAATTTTATTCAGATCCGTTGGCGACTGCGCAGCATTGTGCGACAGCAGCGAATAGTTCACCAAGTCTCCAAGCAATCCGCTGATTCTTTTGCTGGCCGCCAGCACACGATCTAACGATTCACGGCCCTTTCCCTCGCCGATAGTATTCTTTAGCCTATTGCTGAATACCTGAATTTTTCGCACAGGCTCTTGCAGATCGTGAGATGCTACGTAGGTCATTTGCATAAGCTCGTTGAAAGTCATTTCCAGATCCCTCTTGCTTGATTCCAGTGCTTCTGTCCTCTCCTGCACTTTCTTTTCCAGGCTGTTGGCAAGTGACTGCAACGTATGCTCTACAACCACATTTCGGAAGCGCTCGGCGATCGACAATTCTTCCGGTGACCACGGCGCTGAAGTATTTCTAACTGTCTCCTTCCAAACGGAAAATGAATTGCGCGGATGATAGGTACCTGTCTCTTTTTGTATAGTTAGCACGTTGTCGGGATTTCCGCCCCAGGTAACATTCTTAATAACTTCTCCGCGGAACGCAAGTATGTATCTTCTTTCATCGGGCTGGATAGCAATCGCGAGGAGACCACTGGCCACGTCAGCGTAGGCTTTTGCTTTTTCGTAGCCGGAAGAAAGGGAATTAAGGGACAGAACTTTTGAAAATTTTTTTTCACTCAACCAATCGATCAAATCTTCGATCTCCTCCTTTTCCGGCACGAGTCCATGAGAGACGATGCGACCGTCCCAACATATAGCAAAGCCTTCTGCGGACAAAACCCTCAACAGAGATTTCCGATAGTTCATCAATGCATTTAGAATGTTGTCATAAATAAAAATATGATCAGTAATGTCATTAAATGATTCCTTTAGCCTGAGCGTTGTGTCCTGCGCGTCGCGATTGACGATTGAACTAACCTTGGATGATATCACATTCGAAAGCAATTCGAATGTTGAACATTCTCCGAATGAAAGAAATTTTTCCGTTCTATGATGACACGCAATCAATCCCCACAATTGTTCACGATGAATAATTCGAGTCGACATCGATGCCTTGACGTTCATATTTTTCAGATATTCAAGATGGACAGGCAACACACTTCGAAGCCTCGATCCCGATAGATTCGTGCGCATACCGGTGACTGGATTAATTTCCGGAATGAGGTCTATCGGTTGATAGTCACGGTCAGGAATAACCCGATAGGGATTTTTGAGGTAAAGATCGCGTGCCTGTTTGGGCACATCGGATGCAGGAAATTTTAATCCCAGGTACGTATCCATTCCCTCTTCCATTTCCTCGGCGATCACAGTTCCGTTCCATTCATCATCGAAAGAATAAACCATAACCTTATCAAAACCAGACAGTCTTTTGATCTCCTTCGCACATACAGCAGCAACTTCTTCAATCGTGTTACATCTGTTTATATCAGACATTATAGCCTGGAGTTGGGACAAGAATACACTTATTGGGATTTGAGCGTGCTCAATTAGATTCCGGAATTCCGTTTCTATGATCAGGCATCCATCTTTTTCATGAATAAGTGATAGATAATCCTTTGACACTTCAGATCTGACCGATAATATGACGGATAAACTACCCGTTGAAACCCTAGCTTTCTTCTGGATTTCTTCGAAAGTTTCATCGCGCACAACATCAGACAGATGTTTGCCGATCGGGCTATCGTTTCCAAAGATGGAACCAAAATTAGCGCTGGCTTGTATTATCCGGAAGTCTTCTTTCGAAACAACTATTACGACGCCGTGGGGCTGAATTTGATTTGTATCATGAAGGTGCTGTTTGCCACAGAATATGGCGTCGAAATTTTGACGTTCCATTTATCTAAGTTTGGTGATCATCGGTAAGTGAAACCGTTGTAAATAATCAAAATAGGTATTTGGTTAAAATTGTTTATTTTAAGTAGTAATTCAAAGTACATGTCGCAACCCATCAGAATACTAATTGCAGAAGATGATCCAGATGACTTTTCATTCATTGCAGATGCGTGTAAACAACTATTACCGCCAGTGTCTTTGATTTGGGCACAGAATGGGAAAGAGATTTTTTCGGAACTGGCAAAATGTGAAGAGGAAACGCTGCCCCTGCTTATAAGTCTCGATTATAATATGCCCTTCCTCAATGGATTGCAGGCACTTCAGAAGCTAAAAGAGAACGCCCGCTATAAAGATATTCCGGCTGTAGTTTACAGCAGCTCTGTGAATGAACAGTACAAAAGCGAAGCGTTGAAAAATGGTGCCGCAGGATATCTTGTCAAGGGTTCTTCTATTGAGGAAATTGAACGCAATGTCCGCAATATGTTGCAAATGGCGCCCGAAATTGGCAATTCGTTGGATGATCCACGAGACTAATGTAGCAATATCCACTCTTTCATTTTTACAAACGTTTGCCGAGCTCCCTCCATTGCCTGCTCAGCCTCTGCCTCGCTTGTAAGTCGCGAATTGATAAACTCCTTGAATGAATTCCACATTTCATTAGTCTTGTCCTGATATCCATCAAAAAACGTGAGTGCGCCAGCTGTATCAGGGATTCTCGTAGAAATCATTCGGGCAATGTGCTGGCCACCTAAGGTGGATCCCTCCTGCACATACATGGCGCCAGCAGCATGACAATAATTCTCAATGGCAGGGAGCATCGTTGATACCGAGATATTTTGGTCGAAATCCAGCGCCCGCAAATCATCCATAATTCTCGAAATATTCCTGCGGTTATGAAGATCAGGTAAATCATCAGCGGTTAGAAAGTTTCGAATCTGCTTTTCGACCGGTGCAAAATATCCGTAGAATATTTTCAGTATCAGAATGTAGTCTTCTTTGGAATGAATTGATTTTATTTTTTCGATCAACAGCTTTTCCGTTTCCTGATGCTCAACCTGGGTGAAGGATTTCAGTCTCTCCGATAGTGTCATTGTCTTCATTCCTCAATAATAAGGAGGAATAGGGAATAAGGAATAAGGTCGATCCGTATACCTTATACCCTTATGCCTCACCGTTCAGCAAATTTGCACAATTCCATTAGTACCATCTACCCGGATACGCTGTCCGTCGCGTATGAGATGCGTTGCATTTTCAACGCCGACAACCGCTGGAAGACCATACTCTCTAGCAATTACAGCTCCATGAGTCATCAGTCCACCGACCTCGGTAACAAGGCCTTTGATCGTTACAAATAAGGGCGTCCAACTTGGATCTGTAAATTTAGTCACCAGTATATCACCATCAGCTATGTCAGCATCGTCCATACTCGTCAGTACCCGCGCGCGTCCTTCGATAACTCCCGAAGAGACAGCAAGACCAAGCATTGCATTCATTGGAAGCTTTTCCCGGTTGTAATGACCGACGATCACTTCACCATCGGAAGTAATAACACGCGGTGGCGTCATTGTCTGGTGTCTTTTGTATTCTTCTTTTCGTTGTTCTATTATTTCGCAATCCAGCGTGCCAGTTTGAATCATCTGGTGAATCTCGTGAAGTGTCAGATAATAGATATCCTGAATGTCGTGCATCCCCAGTCCTTGTAACGACCGCTCAGCTTCTTTGAGCAATGCCTGCTTATACACGAAATAGCGACTAACGATGCTGTATTTTGGATACTCACGATACCCGATAAAACTCCGGATCAAGCTGATCTTCTTTCGCGTTTCGGACACTTTTCGTTCACCATCGTGTAGTTGGTTCAGCCTCGTCAATATTTCTTCTTCTTTTTGAAGCGCTTCCTGTCGTCCTTTCTGATATTTACGGATACTTTCACCCGGCTCGAAGGTCCTTATATGACTGAGAATGACAGGAATCAAAATCGTTGGTTTCTCACTCCATCGTGGCCGGGTGATATCAATTTCACCGGCGCATCGCATTCCGTATTTGTCAAGGTATTTTCTGATAGCAACCTGCGCCTCTTTTCCTCCTTCGAACTGAGTAAGCTCATGTAAAAAATTCTCTGACTGAGTGTTCTCCAGGAAGGAAATTACTTCAGGAAAAGGACGAATTGTATCTGCCACATCCAGCAACTCCAAGCCCATTTCGGAAGTGATGTTTCCAGGTGCGGATCGGGCAAGAATATCGGCCACATTCTTTTCTCCTAACCACTCATTCATTTTTTCGTTAACCCAGATCGATGCATTAATAGCCGCCATGATTACCGCAATACTGCGAGGATCGAACAAACTTTTTCGGAAATGCATCTGTACGTCTTCGCGAATAAAGTCGATCAATTCAGTGCCCGATTTTGTTTGAATATTTTCTTTAAGTGCTGTAAGAGAAGCTTCGCTGGCCTTAATAAGATCAACAACAATGGATGGATCACTTTCAATTAAAGTTTCCGGTGGTCTTGAGTTGTTGGATATTGCAGATGCCGGCTCAGCCGCATCCACAGTATTTTCAAGAAAATCTCCGCGTTTAATCAATGTGTCGATGGCACTTCGGATTAGCGGGTCGTGTTGCGACATCGCATCCAATAAAGCAGTTCTGCTTTGTGCCGATGAAAGCCTCTCTGTAATATCGACAAACAAGCGACCTCCCGCCTTGGACATCGGCGCAAATGAAGTCAATTGCCACAACGATATGCCTAAAGGCTTAATGGCATCGGTCATCATTTGTTGATGACCCACCGAAATGAAGACACGGTTCTTCGCGTCACTTGTTTCAGGAATTGGAAATAGATTCGTGATAG
>CAMLER010000317.1 GCA_946478915.1 uncultured Chryseolinea sp. | reverse complement strand
GCACCGTCCTCGCAGAGTCTCCTGTCTCAGGGACTCTGCGTTTTTACAAATTGGATCCCTACATCTAACGCCTTTCACGCTCAACTATTCAAAAAACAGGAACCTAAATGACTGCTAATAAATTATGCTTGCAGTACACTCGACTAAGCTTCATGAGCCTAGCCACTGCGTTAGGCGCATCACGCAAACTCATTTAACAATAAAAGACTTGGTCCGCGAAATCTCATCTTCCTTTTTCCTATTTTTCGCCCCAAAATGCTGTCATGCCTTATTACCTCGGAATAGAAATCGGCGGAACGAAACTTCAATTGACATTAGCTGATCAGGATCTGAACATTATAAAACGGTTTCGTTTCAAAGTCGAACAGAATGCAGGGGCAGAAGGGATTTGCGCCGTAATTAAAAATTCACTCTCGGAAATAAACGAAGATATTGCATCCATCGGTGTCGGTTTCGGAGGTCCGATAGACCGGTCAACCGGAAAAATTTTTACTTCCTATCACATTACCGGATGGTCAGACTTTTCTCTCCAGGCATGGTTGGAGGATGTATCCGGTGTTGAGGTCATAGTGGATAACGACGCAAATGTGGCTGCGCTTGGTGAAGCTCTTCATGGCGCTGGGAAAAATTACGATACAATATTCTACGTGACGTTAGGCAGCGGTGTCGGTTCAGGCCTGGTACAGTATGGGAAAATCTATCATGGGAAAGTTCCTGGTGAATCAGAATTTGGCCACATTAGGCTCGATCGCTCCGGCGCAACCGTACAATCATCCTGCTCAGGATGGGCGGTTGATGAAAAAATTAGAAATGCATCACTAGGATCACCGCGAAGTCAGTTGGCGTTACTCACGAAAGGATTGACGCAAAACGAGGCAACTATTCTGGGTAAAGCGATCCATGCAGGAGATTCCCATGCTAAACATATTTTTGAGTCAACCACAGATGATCTCGCTTTTGCACTTTCGCATGCGATTCATTTATTTCACCCGGATATTGTAGTACTCGGCGGAGGCCTCTCCTTGCTAGGAGAAATTCTACGGTCAGCCGTCGAGACAAAAACACAAAACTACGTGATGGACGCCTTCCGGCCAGGCCTGAATATTCAGCTTGCAGCGCTGAAAGAGGATGCGGTAACGATCGGAGCTATAGCGATGGCTATGCGGAGTAATATAATCTAACACTTTTGAACCTATGTTAAACTTTATAAACGAGTATATCGAACTTCAGAAACAAACGTTGAGTGCCCTTCCAAAAGAAAAAATTTCTGAAGTCATTTCAATTTTTAAAACAGCATTGGACCAGGATAAAAATATCTTCGTATTCGGGAACGGCGGTTGCGCTGCCAATGCATCGCATTTTGTTACAGATCTGGGCAAAGGGTCTTCAGATAAAACTTATAAACGCTTTCGATGCCTTTCTCTTAATGATAACAATCCCTGGATGACGGCGTTGGGAAACGACTATGCGTTCGAAGATGTATTCGTCAGACAGCTGATGAACTTTGCGAAACCCGGTGATATATTATTTGCGATGAGCGTCAGTGGAAACTCTCCTAATCTTGTGAAGGCTATTCAATGGGGCAAGGATAACAGAATGAAAACAATCGCCCTCGTCGGAAATAAAAGAGGAAAACTTGCCGATATCGGAGAAACCGTTATCGTTGTGAATGATAGTCATTATGGTAGGGTTGAAGATGCTCACATGGGAATTTGCCATATCATTGCCTATGCCTTTATGGACAATACAAGCCTTCAGGCGCCCTGAGAAGCAGACGTAAATCCTTTATTATCCTGGCAACGTCAATTTACCTTCGGGATTACAGGCTTTGTCATGTTTTGCGATTTTTAAAGGAGGGCTAGGAAATAGGGAATAAGGCGCACCCTTTCCGACGACATCCTTATTCCCTATTCCTTTTTTCCAACTTAACAAATTAGGATTAATCGATATGACGGTGCTTAATGATCGAATGTAACGGGAATTTGATTTTTATTGTGCATATTAATATTGTCAATAAATCCACCAATCACTGCTACTCCCGTGAACCGAAGAAGTTTTATACACCGCGGCGCCTTAATATCATTAGCCGGAATACCAGCTTTCGCTCACCTGAACTCTTGTATTCAACAGTCTGAGAATGGAAAGAAAGCAACAGATGAGGGATCATCTCCGGATTTTTCACTAAACGAAACCACGATCGATCAGCTGCAGCGAAAAATGGAGTCAGGGGAGTTGACTGCCAAATCCATAGCGGAGATGTATCTGGAACGTATCGAGGCAATTGATAAAAATGGTCCGACCCTAAACGCTGTTATCGAAATCAATCCCGACGCACTTGCTATAGCAGACGCCCTGGATCAGGAACGAAAGGAAAACAAAATACGTGGACCGCTTCACGGCATACCGATATTAATCAAAGACAACATCGACACCGGTGACCAAATGATGACCACAGCGGGATCACTTGCACTACTTGGAAACAAAGCCGAAAATGATGCATTCATCATTGCGGAATTGCGGAAGGCAGGAGCAGTTCTTCTTGGAAAAACAAACCTCAGCGAGTGGGCTAACTTTCGGTCTACACGTTCTAGCAGCGGCTGGAGCAGTCGCGGCGGTCAGACTAAGAATCCATATGTCCTTGACAGAAACCCGTGCGGATCAAGCTCCGGGTCGGGGACCGCAGTTGCAGCTAACCTTTGTGCTATAGCCATTGGTACAGAAACGGATGGGTCAATCCATTGTCCGTCTTCCATTAATGGGATTGTCGGTATTAAGCCAACGGTTGGGCTATGGAGCAGGTCTGGCATTATTCCCATCTCTCATACGCAGGATACAGCAGGGCCTATGGCTCGAACGGTCAGAGATGCGGCAATACTGCTGGGGCCATTGACGGCCGCGGACGAAAATGATCCCGCAACGATGGATAGGTCAGGGAAGATACTGAATGACTATACACAATTTCTTAACGCCGATGGGCTTGAGGGCAAGAAGATTGGTGTCGAGAAATCATTTTTGAAAGTTCATGAAGCTGTTGACGAAATTTTCAGGGAAGCCATAGAAACGATGACGTCGAGGGGCGCCACTATTGTGGAAGTGGATCTTCTCGGAAAACTAAAAAGTCTGGAAGGCCTCGAGTACAAAGTTCTCCAATTTGAATTCAAGACGGGATTGAACAAATATCTGTCCCAGACAAAGGGGGCGGTAAAATCCTTGCAGGATGTAATTGATTTCAATCTCAAAAACGATAGTGCGGCAATGCCTTTTTTCAAGCAGGAGATACTTGAAGCCTCGCAGGAAAAGGGAGGCTTGGAAAGCAAAGATTACATAGACGCTTTGTCCAAACTTCGCTCAACAACACGAAATGCAATTGATAGCCTGCTTAAAGACAACGAACTTTCATGTATTTGCGGGCCCGCCAACGGTCCATCGTGGTGTATTGACCTGATCAATGGGGACTCATTCACCGGTTATGGTATGTACAGCCCTGCAGCGGTAGCGGGATACCCATCTATAACGGTGCCAATGGGAACGGTTTTCAATCTCCCAATTGGATTGACATTCCTGGGAGCGGCCTTTGAGGAACCGGAATTGATAACAGTGGCGTTCGCCTATGAACAAAGTTCTAAGAAGCGTGTGCCGCCCGAATTCAAAAAATCTGTCGGGATTTAATAAGAGCCCGTCATACAGGAGCAAAAAAAATCAGAGCCACGCTTTCGCATGACTCTGACGCTCATCTATACTCCCTAACTATAGATAATAATCGCCTGCAGCCTCTGGCTGAAATATGATCTTGACAATTTCGAACTCACCTACACCACCCGGTACACGCCACGTAACCTTATCGCCTTCCTGACGACCAAGCAATGCTGCTCCCGCGTGTGACACCACAGAGATTCGTCCCTCTTTTCCATTGGCATCATGAGGATATGCTATTGTTATCTCTGTCTCTTTACCACTCGAAAGTTCTTTGAGACGAATGCGCGAATTCATCGTAACGATTTTGCTCGAAATATTTTCTTGAGCAAGCATCTTCGCTGTTTTCAGGTCTCTTAATAAACGGTCAATCAAGTCTGGATATCTACTTTTTATAGAAGAAAATTCTATAAGGCCAATTAACCTTTGATAATCATTAATTGTGACAAACATTTTATTTTCCATAATACTCCCCCTTTACTTATCATATTTTATATGCAGTATCCATGCCATATTATTCTCTTATTGAGATTGAAATAGGCACTGACTCGTGCAAACACGGTGGATAGAAAATACTCACTGGGTAGTTTTTACCCACCAGTTGAATAACTAATAAATAATATCGCTATTTTTATAACAACGCTTCCTACTTTTGTAGTTCATCAGACTTTATGCAAGCAACAGAATTCCAGCTTCAGGAACGCGTAAAGGAATTAGAATGCCTTTACGAGCTATCGAGAATAGCTCTTGAGGATGAAAACAACCTGGAAGCTATACTGTCAAAAACCATTCTGATCATGCCCAAGGCTATGCAGCATCCAAAATTTGCCGAGTCCCGCATTGTTATTGGTAAAGACATACATGCGACGCCCAGGTTTAATAAAAGCGTTCATAAACTGTCAGCAACCCTTATGTTGGGCAAAAGTGTTCGCGGGAAAGTAGAGGTGGGCTATAGAAGAAAAATAGGAAACAATAAGGCGCCTTTTCTCCCGGAGGAGAAAAAACTAATCCGTGTCGTGGCGAGCGAGCTTTCGCTGCTCATTAAACGGATCATTACTGAAGAAGAAAAAATAAAACTACAGGATCAGCTCAGACAATTAGAGCGACTTGCATTTGTCGGAGAACTTTCTGCGGGAATTGCCCATGAGTTAAATGAGCCATTGGGAAGAATTCTCGGGTTTGCGCAATTGATCAAGAAAGCCGGCGGCTTGAATGGCCAGCAGGAGGAAGATATTGAGCGCATTGTCAAGGCCTCTCTTTATACAAGAGAAATTATAAAAAAGCTGATGATTTTCTCGAGACAGATGCCGCAGCAAATAACCGAGGTAAATCTTAATGATGTTGTGTCCAATACATTGTATTTCATCGACGTTCGTTTCCAAAGTCAGCGCATAAAACTGGTTTCAAACCTGGATCCAGGATTACCCTATATACAGGCGGATGCGGTTCAGATGAGCCAGGTTTTGGTTAACCTCACGACGAACGCAATTCACGCTATGCCTACTGGCGGACAGCTTACAATCATTACCAAGAAAAAGAGGGGGGGAGTGAGTCTCACCATAAAGGATACCGGCCATGGAATGACAAACGAGGTAAAACGCAAAATCTTCGAACCTTTCTTTACGACTAAACCTGTTGGCCAGGGGACAGGTCTGGGACTTTCGGTCGTTCAGGGAATAGTCACTTCCCACAATGGAAGAATAGCAGTCACCAGTTCGCCGGGAAAAGGCGCTAAATTCGAGTTGCTTTTCCCATTGAAACAAGTTAGAAGAAAATAGTATTTGCGTATGCCAAAGCGGAATCCCATAAACGTGCTTGTTGTCGATGACTCTCCAGAGACCGTTGAACTGATAAAACGTAATCTTCAAACCATCGGCTACGAAGTGTATACAGCGTCGAATGTTCAATCGGCAGTTAAACTTTTGGATACCGTCGGGTTTGATCTTGTAATTACTGATTTGAAAATGCCCGGTGAAAATGGGATCGAACTCGTCCGCCATGTGTCAGAAAATTTCAAAAATGTAGGAATATTGGTCATCACAGGATTCCCCTCTATCGAGGGGGCGATTGAATCTATCAAGATTGGCGCGGAAGAGTATCTTGTAAAATCCTTTACCGATGATGAACTTTTCGCTGCGGTCGAAAGAGTCTTGTCTAAGACGGGCGGCAATAAGAAACGAGTACAAACGCCATCTCCTCAAAACTTCGGAATTATAGGGGAGTCGGAGAGCATGACCAAAGTATTCAATACGATTTCCAAAGCCAAGTCGACCTCTGCAACGGTCTTGGTGACAGGTGAAAGCGGAACCGGCAAAGAGCTGGTAGCCCGAGCGTTGCACTATGGAAGTCATATTTCGGCGGCGCCATTCGTACCAGTGAACTGCGGTGGCATTCCGGATTCACTGCTCGAGAGCGAATTATTTGGTTATGTAAAAGGAGCATTTACCGGCGCAGCAGAAACTAGGGCGGGTTTTTTTCAGACAGCCCATGGCGGGACATTGTTTTTGGATGAGATCAGTAATACGTCGCTTGCTATGCAAGCCAAGTTGCTTCGGGTCCTTCAGGATAAAGAGTTTTACATGG